>NZ_JAEQDE010000207.1:0-3937 GCF_020737865.1 Microcoleus sp. PH2017_35_SFW_U_B | reverse complement strand
AGTAGGTATAATATTTGACATCCATACCGAAACATTAACCTATTCATATTCACTCATTTATTTATTATACATCGCTGATGTTATTAAATTTTCATTCCTCAGACCAGCGCTCACCACACTGGAGGGCCCAGACTGCACGTAGAGCAGTGGGAATGCGACTACATCAACGACAAACTCCGCTGCATATTTCCAAACCTGAGAATGGTGAAACTAGACGACCTGAAAAAACTAGACGATTCCGAGAAGACTGCTACAGATAAATGAGGCTTTCATGAAGCGGTCACTTATCTGTAGCAGTACAAAGTGAATTTGACATTTGACAGCTAGGCTACTGATGCTGATAACTGCCCTAACAAGTAGTAATAAGTGGGTTCGAGACCTGCAAGATTCTAAGGGTAAGACGTGACGCTGAGAACGAGAGCTAGCGTGACACTTCGGAGAGAACGAAGCGCTAAACGCTGAGCGTACCTGCTGGCGTGACAGCCGGGAGAGACCGGCAATTAAACAACAACAAGGACGTTAAACCCATGAATCCAGTTCTCACAAGACTGCTGAAACTAATTATCGAAGCCCAGCAATCTCAAGACCGCCGCTTGGCAATACTGGAAGAAGAAGAATCACGGGAATCGACAGACGATGCCAGCCTGCTGCAAGAAATTGAGTCTCTGCTAGGACTGTTGGAAAGCCCCATGTCTAGCAACCCTTTCCCAGGCATTCCCCCAATGCCTTCCGACATCGTGTAGTCAACTGACAATAAGCCGATCGCTCTTTTGGGCGATCGGCTTTCACATTAAATTTTGGATTTGGGAAATGGTAACTGCTCAACTTTCACTGTTCGCCACTTCCCCCGCGGTCGGAACTCTCTACAAAGCCGGTGACTGGGTGAAGCTGCGAAAGAAACCATCAAGTGCCGCCGCTTGGGTGAAGCGAGGCGAAGTATTCAGAATAGAGTCCGTCCATCCCGTTGATGGGAGCATGAGGTTTTGGAATCCGCACATAAACGAATGGGGTTTCTTGTACCCCGACGAAGTTAGTCTCGTTCCAGCCCCAAATGATTCTGTATCAGAGGCTATCACCCCTGTCTTGATACAGAATCAAATTCCCCAAATGATTCTGTATCAGAGGCGATCGCCCCTGTCGAAGTTGATACAGAATCAAATTCCCCAAATGATTCTGTATCAGGGTGCAAAGCTATATCCACCTACCGACCGCGTGGCACGGCCCGTAGTGGCGAATACTTCCGATTCTCCTACCGCGATGGTTCGCGTATGCGCCACATTCACATCCGCGGGGGAAATACGGATTCGCCGATCGCGCAGGCAAGAGTTGAAAAAGTGCGATCGCTCTTGGCTGCTGGAATTTCAGCAGTGGAAGTAGTGGGAATGCTTCGGAGGTAGCCCCTTTTTACGAACGGTACGTAATCAGTGCAGAAAATGGCCGGGATACGAGACTCGCCGACTGATCCGCAACATTAGTGATAAATAAATTGGCTCCGATTACGGCCCAGTCAAAGCGATGTCTTGTTGCTCGCACGGATACAATTTTGGCAGGGTCGAGTCCATGGGCGATGTTTACGCCTAGTCCTTGCTCGGCTGCGGTAGTACCCTCAATCAGCCTTGTTTTTATTGCCACCCCGCCGTCAAGCATCAAACCATTTGCATTGCCAGCAGTCTTCGTTCCAATATTTCCATCATGGATTAGCGCTGCGTTCAGTCCGTCGGCGCTTTGAAGACGAAGCAATTCATTTCCGTAGCCAAAGTGATAGAGGCTTACGGCTGATATCCCTCCCTTGTGAAAGGCAAGTGGTTACTACCTCCAAAAAAGCTTGTGTAAGTGATTGGCGGATTATTCTTTAAAATCCGCTGCCCTCCAGCCAGACTGAGGAATCCAGCCACTATTCTTGCCCACAGGCTAGGGTGCGGGTCAGTTTTTGCCTCGTGCGCGGCAATCGCCTGGGCTACTTCGGCGTCCGTCGCGGTTGTTGCCGGAAGATCCGCATCAGTAATCGTTTTCCGGTTCAAATCAATCAGTTCGCCCATTGATTAGATTAGCGTCCCCTCGGAAACTTGAAGAGAGGCCGTGCCTGACGCGGTGATAACAGAGATAACGCCTGTGTATCTAGCAGAGATAAAGTCTTCTTTCCAAAGGAAGCCTGAAGGAATCGGCGTGGTGTAAAGAGCCGGAGTTACTACAGATCCTTCCCTGAGGAAAACGGTGGCTGGGCCTGCGTTGTAAATAGAATAATTTGCCCTGTTCGCGTTAGCAGCAAGAGCTACCCCCACGGTTGTCGTGGCCGACACAGTAGCGACAGCATTGGCGCCGCGCAAGTCTTCGGAAATATTGACTACTGAGTTTGAGTTGACGTTGATTAGCATAATTTAGTTAAAAATTGGCGATCGCATTTTTTCGCTGTTCTTCTGAGATTTCGATATACCGGCTCAACGATGCAAGGCTGGCGTGTCCAGAGAGGGATTTAATCAGCCCAGGGCTACAACCGAGGTTGTTTAGCCGAGTAATAAACCCGCGGCGTGCCGAATACAAGGAATATCCCTGATTCTCAAGCCCCGCTTTCTTCAAAGCCCGCCGGAAAGCTTTATCGATCGCCTGCCGACAAAGATGGTCATTTTTGTGAACGCGAGACGGAAATAAATAGCCACTTTCCAAGCATTCAAAATCCCTAAGAATTTGTTCCAACTTGGGATGACAGGGGATTTCTCTAGTTTTCTTATCCTTCCTAGTCGTCGCGCTATAGAGTATTTCCGAGCGCACGATACGCCGGGATGGATTTACATAAAATTGAGAGACCTGGCTTTTTAGAATGGCATCTGGTCTCTCACCAGTGTACCAAGCAATAGCTAAAAAGACCTTGTGAATTTCCGTAAATAAATGTTTGCTGATTAGTTCGTAACTGGCTTGATTCATGGGCGTAGCTTGCCCAAACCTAAATATTTTCACTTGTTGCTGTTTTCTTTGTACTGTTAGACAATTGACAACCTTTCAACACCCCTCTTTAGTGTATCCACTCAAAGCCTTGTTGGTAGGCGATCGCAAAATATTAAGAAGTTGCTCTTTTATCTAAAAGAGCAACTTCTTAAGAAAAAGTTCAAGTTCAATCAAGTGTCAAAAAGTTAATAAACTAGAAGCATATTTATGTTTCCCAAAAAATGGCAGTACATACAGCCGGTACCGGTGCCACAGTAACTGGCGTTTCTCAATCTGCCCCCACTGGGCCCGCCAGTAAAGAGCGATATGTTTACGGACTGCTGGCAAGGCTAGAACAAGAGGAAAACAATTTAACTAAAATTGCCGGTCGCACTGATTCCGTCACAATTAGCGTTAACTTGTCCACAAAAATAGCAACCGTATCGCTGGTGTTAAATACTCAGGCTGCTGCTGCTGTCACGGGGCAGTTTACTGCAACAGCAACCCATTACTTGACAGGTTCCACCTTCACCAGCGGAACTGGTGGCAGCAGCACGGCGCCGAACTTGTCTCAGGCAGTCATGCAGGGAATAGTAGATTTAAAGTTGTTAGAGCTAGACCCTGTTAAAAATCCAAATAACGCCAGTAACCTCCGTCGGTGTCAGCTTGTACTAGCCTCTTCAGGCGGTACTAATTCTACGTTTAGCGCCGATATAGATTTTCCTGTGGAAATTTTACAGTTGCCCGGTGGTGGTTCTGTAATCGAAGGAAAGGACTGGTTGCTGTGAGCGATAATTCACTTAGCGGGACGAGAACTTTCCGGCGCTCAATCACCAGCGCTGACGGCGCTAATATTATTGAAATTCTCAACTGCTCTGAAACTTTTGCCGGATACGCAGCATTAGAGTCTAGTTACTATAGCGGTTCTCGGAAAGATGAGGTATCATGTTACTGACACTAACTGATGAGGGTCAAACAGAGAAGACACGATCGAATGAGCTATAATTACATGGTT
>NZ_JAEQDE010000111.1:0-18587 GCF_020737865.1 Microcoleus sp. PH2017_35_SFW_U_B | reverse complement strand
AGATTGATTTTTCATGATTTACTGATTGTGTAACAACCAATATAAGTTTCTAGTATCTTATCCTGTTTCTAGTAAGGCAAAAGTAAACATAAGTTAAGAGTTGGGATTCAATCCAGTAAAGCAAAACTTTCCATTATATCATAAAATTATTTTGCAAGAGGTCTAATAAAAACTGTAAGTTATTTAATTTTCATTCCTTAGTACCCAAAATTTGTGGGAAAACCAGAAATATTCATAAAAACTGGGTTTCTGGCTCTCTGGTTGCGTAAATCCCACAGACTGAGCGAAAGTGTTGTAGTCTATAGTTCAGGACGAGTTAACAAGGTGGCTCGCAAAAATGCTGTCAATTGCCCTGGAGATTAAAAGGGATGGCCCGCAGAAGAGTTAGACAAACGTCAAGAGCGAATTTAAAACAAGAGATTTTACTCAATCGAATTACCAATCGCATCCGCAACTCTTTAGAACTGCAAGAGATTTTGACGACAACGGCGCGAGAAATCCGCAGCTTTTTAGGAAGCGATCGGGTAAAAGTTTATCGCTTTGATGCAGACGGTAGCGGCGAGGTGATTGCCGAGGCCATCAACGGCGAAAATGTGCCATCTCTGCTGGGTTTGCGCTTTCCTGCGGGGGACATTCCGCCTAGTGCGCGCGAAATGTTTGTCAAAGCGCGGCAGCGAGTGATTGTAGATGTGGGATTGCAGCATAAAATAATTAATCGCTTAGATTGTCCCGAAACCGGCCAAACTTTAGCGGTTGAAGATATTCGCTATTGTCCTGTAGACCCCTGTCACGCAGAATATCTGGAGGCTATGGGGGTGCGTTCTTCTCTGACGGTGCCGATCGTACATCAAAATCAACTTTGGGGGCTGCTGGCCTGTCACCACAGTCAACCCAAACGGTTTAGCGATCGAGAATTGAACATGGTACAGTTGCTTGTGGATCAGCTTTCAATTGCGATCGCCCAATCTTTTCTCCTCACTCAAGCCCGACAGCAAGCGCGCGACGAAGCCGTTGTCAACCAAATTAGCAGTTTGCTGCACTCTCCTCTGGAACTAAACGAAATTCGGCAAGCAGTTCTCGAACAAAGTGTCAAGCATTTGGACGGTTCGGGAGGACGCTTGTACATTGCCGCCGAATTTGGCGATCGGCCGGCTAAACTTTATACCTGCGGGCAGCAGCCTCCAGACACCAATCTCGAACTCACCGAGTTTTGGCAGCAGATCATGGGGTGGGCCAACCAAGACGAGCAACCAAAAACTGCCGACAGTACCAGCCAATTAGGCATTTATCAAAATCTATATTCCGAGCATTACAGTTCAATTGATACAAATATTTCTAATTTAATCGTCCCGCACTTGTACGCGATTTCCGATATTGCTCAAGAACCTCAAGTCAAATCTTTATCTGCAAATTTTCTCGAAGCTGACATTCGGTCATTTTTGGCAGTACCGCTGCAATACCGCCAACAGTGCATCGGCTGTCTCACCATTTTTCGCGCAGCCGTAGAAACCGAAATTTTGTGGGCTGGCCGTTGCAGTTCCGACGCCCGGAGCGATCGACCCCGACAGTCCTTTGCAGCTTGGAAAGAAATCAAAATCGGCGAAGCTCAAAAGTGGAGCAGCGAGGAACAGAAACTAGCAAAATCATTAGGAACTCACCTGTACATGGCTGCCATGCAGAGGCGCGTCGAGGCGATGATGCGACATCAAGCTTCTCACGACCCCTTAACAGGTTTAGCGAATAGATTACTGTTTAATGAAAGGCTATCTTTAGCTTTAGCTAACGCTCACCAGAATGCAGAAATGTTGGCGGTGATATTTCTAGACTTAGACAGATTTAAAAATGTTAACGATACTCTCGGCCACCCAGTGGGCGACCAGTTGCTGAAAGGTGTATCTCGGCGTTTGACTAACTGTTTGCGCCTCGGGGATTCCATCGCCCGTTGGGGCGGGGATGAATTTACTTTGCTGCTGTACAATATCAACAGCCCCGAGGACGCAACTAAGGTTTGCCAGCGAATAATCCAGAGTTTAAGCACTCCTTTTGATTTTGACGGTCGGGAACTTTATACTAAGGCTAGTTTGGGAATTGCTTTGGCTCCTTATGACGGAGAAGATGCAGAAACCTTACTGAAAAATGCTGATGCTGCGATGTACAAAGCTAAACAGAAAGGTCGGAACAATTATCATTTTTACACGCGGGCGATCGGCAATCAAGTCTCTGAAGAACTCAATTTAGAAAATCAGCTTTACAAAGCTTTGAAACAATCAGAGTTTGTGCTGCACTATCAACCGCAAATCAACTTAAATACTTGCCAAATAGTCGGCATGGAAGCTCTGATTCGCTGGGAGCATCCCGAACGCGGTTTGATTCCTCCCGATCGATTTATTCCCTTAGCTGAGGAAACAGGATTAATCTGCCAAATTGACGAATGGGTACTGCGGACAGCTTGCTTGCAAAATCGAGAGTGGCAGTTATTGGGATTGCCGCCAGTACGGGTAGCTGTGAATTTATCAGGTCGTCAGTTTCTACAAGCTAACACGGTAGAAACCATTGCTAAAATCTTGTCAGAAACCGAGTTAAATCCCGAGTATTTAGAAATAGAAATTACCGAGACAGTTGCCATGACAGATGTAAATTTTACGGTGTCGGTATTGCAGGAGTTGCAGCAAATGGGAATTCAAATTTCTCTGGACGATTTTGGCACAGGTTATTCTTCGCTGTGGTCTCTGAAAAACTTCCCACTGAATAATTTAAAAATAGATAAATCCTTCGTGGCAGATTTGCTCAACGGCAACAGCGGTGCTACGATTGTGAAAGTGGCGATCGCCCTGGGACAGGGCCTGAATTTACAGGTGATTGCTGAGGGAGTGGAAACAGCAGAACAGTTGGCATTTTTGCAATCGCTTCAATGCGATATGGGTCAGGGTTACTTCTTTAGCAAACCCATACCGGCGGCGGCCGCAACCCAATTGTATCTAGAAAATCAACTGAGTAAAATATGTAGTTTAGATTCACAATGAGAAATACTGCTATGGTGCGTGTAAAAAATAAAATTCCTCGCAAGTAACCCTAAATAAAGGTACGTTGTTGCGCTTGGGCGCTCTTTCATATATATAATCAGAGGGCTGAAGCCCAACAACGTACCTAAACGCTCTTTCATATATATAATCAGAGGGCCCAAGCCCAACAACCTACCTAACAGATTACTGCCAAACAAACACTTTGGCTTCGTATTCCGGCAAGTCAATCGTAATATTGTCATCGCCAGATTCCACATCATAATTGCCCGTCCATTCGTGCCACGTTCCGTTTGCTGGGAAGTGGGGAACGCTGTAACCCGCTAGATAATTTTCCGACAGATTCGCAACTACTACAACTCTCGAACCTTCATCGTTCCAGCGAGTGTAAGCAAACACTTTCGAGTCGGGATCTTCGTGGAAAAAGTCGATGTTTTCGGTGTAAAGTGCTTGGTTGTTTTTGCGGAGGTGAATCAAGCCTTTGTAGTATTCCCACAAACCTTTATTCATGTCATTTCCCAGCAGCGTCCAGTCAATTTTTGCTTGCTCGATCGTTTTGGCTTTGTATTCGCCAAATTCTTCGCCCATCCAAATCAGCGGTACGCCAACTGCTGTCATTAACAATACAGAACCCAACTTCGCCCGCTTGAATGCTGGTTCATCCAAAATCCCGCGATCGCCCAATTCTGAGAATACGCGATCGTGATCGTGATTGCTCAGATAATTCACTACATTGGTAGCACCCAAGAAGCCTTGCCGCTTGCAGTCGATCGCATCTTTGAGCCGTTCTAAATCAAAGGTATCGCCGCAGATATGTTCGACTATGCAGTGATAGAAACTGTCGTGCCAGCAGCCGTCCATCGGGCCGTCTATATTGGTGATGCTGGGAGTTTCGGGAATGTATTCGGCAACGGTGTAAAAGGGTTTTGGGCCAGCAGCATTTTTGGCTTCTTGAACTATCCAGTGCATGAAATCGTAGTTGGCAATTTGTCGGGCTGCGTCGAAACGAATGCCGTCGAGATGGTATTCTTGAATCCAATAGCGGACTGTATCGCCGATGAATTTGCGCGCCGGGTAAGTTCCTAAGTTTTCGTCGTAAAATTCGTAGTTGAATTCTGGGCCCCAATTGTTGTCTGGATCGCGGGGGGCGTGGTGGTACCAATAATCGTGATCGATTTGGGTGAGGGGGCTGGATGATTCGGAGTGGTTGTAAATCCCGTCGATGATGACGCGAATTCCGCGCCCGTGACACTCGTCTATCAGGTTTTTGAGTTGTTCGGTGGTGCCGTAGCTGGACTCCGCAGCGAAGAAGTAGCGCGGGTTGTAGCCCCAACTGTAGTCGCCTGGGTATTCTTTGAGGGGCATGAGTTCGATCGCGTTAACGCCGAGTTCGACTAGATAATCGAGTTTTTCGACGACGTGCTCGTACTTGCCGCGGGCGAGGGGATCGGCTTCGCCACCGGAAAAGTCGGCAACGTGCATTTCGTAGATTACTAATTCTCGATCGGCTGGTAGCGGTTTGTCATCGTGCTGCCACACGTAGGTATCCACGATGCGATCGCCATCTTTGATTCTGATCGCGCCGTTTTGAGTGGGATCGTCGATATCAGTCGCGCAGGGATCTACCACATCTACCCACTGATCTGCCTCCAGAAACCAGCTTTTGGACTGCACGCGAAATTTGTATTGATAAACGCCATCCTCCAACTCAACTCGCGTGCGGAAATAACCTTCTTCGTCCTTTGCCATCGGAATTTCTTCCCAATTAGAAAAAGACCCCATCAAGGCAGCTCCTTTGTTGTAGGGAGCAAATAACTGAAATTCAATTGGAGCGCTCATAATGCCTCTTTTTAAGATTTTTCAGTAGCAGTAGATAGTTTTAATCTCGCAAATTGAAGCGAACTCTGGCATCACTCTGCGGATATAATTTATGTAAGTGCTTAACTATTCCTAAAAGTATGAGTATCTGGCCGAGCCTACGCATTTTATGAAGTGACATCGCGCCATACCGACAGTGCGATCGGAATTTTATCAGAAGGAAGAAGGAAGAAGGAAGAAGAAGAAATAAGGAAGAAAACCAATGGTTTGAGCAATTAAGAACGTTCTAAACGTCCGGTGCGGTTGTTATATATAACTTTACCTTGCTCAAGTATAAGTATTAATAATCTGAGAAGTATTTGGCATCTATCTTAAGGTAGATTTACACAGAAAAAGATGATCTTCAATATCTGCACAAGGATAGATGCGGACTTAAATATAGCTTTTAAAACATCAGATTATTCGGCTGGCGATTCTGAGATTTAAGCCTATATCTTCGGCAGTAAAGTGCGCCGAATAATACCCTATACAAGCGCCAACAATTAGTCGGTCGGCGCGCAGTACGCATCCTAAAATTAATGCGTAAGGTGCGCGGGCGCACCCTACTTTTAACTTGCTTTTGCCTGCTGGTGAGGCTTTATCCAACCAAGCCAGAACGCAGGGCGAGAACGGCCGCCTGAGTGCGATCGTCAGCGCACAGCTTGTTCAGAATATTGCGGACATGAGTCTTGACTGTACCGACAGTAATGTACAGCTTTTCGGCGATAGCAGCATTGCTGTAACCCTGCACGATCAGTTCCAAAACTTCTAACTCCCGCTCGGTTAAAGGGTAAGTTTCAATGATGTGACTGAACTCGGGTTCGGCAGCCTTAATTGTGACTCTTTTGCCCTCAGGCTTCGGCTCTTCTGGAGCCGACTCCTTAGTGCGAGCTTGTTTCAGCACGATACGAGCGATCGCCGGATCGATCCAAGAGTTACCTTCATGGGTTACTTTTACTACGTCCAACAACTGGTCGAAGCTGATATCTTTCATGCAGTAAGAGTCAGCTCCGGCGGCAAAAGCTGCCAGAACTTCTTCTTCGTTGTCTTGAAAAGTCAGAATCAAAACTTTGGTATCGGGATCGGAGTCGGCTGCTATCGATTTTTTGAATTTTTGTGTCAGTTCAATGCCGTCAAAATCTGGCAAGCCAATGTCTACAATTGCCACGTCAGGTTTGGTAGACTGAAGCAGTTTCAATCCGTCTGTAGCGTTAGCTGCATCCCCGACAACTTCTATGGTGTCACGCTGTTGTAAAGCTGTGCGGATGCCGACTCTTGTCAGGTCGTGGTCTTCTATTAAAGCAACGCGAATTTTACTCATCTTTCTTCCAATAGTCCGCTAAACTTTTAAAATATCGTCAAGTGACTCAGCCAAACTGAGTAAATTTGAGAATGTGTCCTGATTTAGGGTTTGACAGCCCGCACATCTTTTTCCAGCATACTCATGCAGCCGCCAAGATTGCAAGTAAATTTTTAAATTATTTTGCGGCGCGGGGAAAGCGCGATCGGGACAGGTAAGCTCTCAATGTTTAAACAGTGTAACTGAATTATCCCATTGTCCGCCCCTTGATAGAGGTAAAGATATCACTACCGAGATAGATTTAAAGTATAAAAACTTTTGATGCACATTGGCCGTCAAAATTAATAAAGCTAGCAGCACGAGTCTTGAGCCGGTGTTAGGGCTCAAGTTGAATGCTTATTTATAAAACCAGTTATGACTCACTATCACGCCAATAACTCTTTTCGCTCGGACTTTTCCGACGCGGAAATACTATACAAGGTATCAGAAATAACAGCCCCCCAACACCTAGTTTGCGACGGCGAAACTCTGAACGATCGCCTGTGGTCGGCAATTCCTCATATAGTTTGGAAAGCAAATGCCAGCGGCTGGGCGACTTATTTAGGCGAGCGCTGGGAGGAGTACACGGGGGTACCAGTAGCAGCAGCATTGGGTTTCGGCTATCTGGCGCAGGTTCACCCAGAAGACTGCGCTCGTCTGTTGGCGCGATCGCGCCCGGATGCTGGGCCGCCCCAAAGTTACGAAATACAATTTCGTCTCCGGGCGCAAGAGGGCACTTACCGCTGGAACTTGGCCAGAGGATCGCCCGCCAACCCTGACAGTCATGATGTTTTGGAGTGGGTGGGAACTTACACAGATATGGAGGCGATCGCACAAACTCAAGGCTCGCTCGCAGCAGAAGCAGAAATTTGGCGCCGCCAAGCGTGTCCGGAAGTTAACTTCACAGGCAAAAATTTGGGCAAAATAGACGCAGGGAGTGATTTGCAGGCGATCGAGCGGTTTACAAATTTGTTGAGCCAGCGCAACGGTAACTTGTGCGAGTTGTTGCAAGCGATCGCAGACGCGACTGTGGAGGCGATCGCCGGAGCTGAATTTTGCCTGGTGGCGCTCCCGGAGTGCGATTCCAGCGGCCTCAAACTCAGCGCTGTCGGGGGCGCGGCCAACTTTTCTGCGGGCAGAACCCCGCAGATACAAGACAAGCTGCTGTTGAAAGCGTTTGCGACGGGAGAGTCTCAACTGTGGCGCTCTGAGTCTGGCCCAGGAGTGCCGGCGGCGGCCTGTGCTGCGGCGATCGAGTCGCGGGAAACCGGGCGTTTGGGCGTTTTGGCGATCGGTAACGTCCAAGACAGGACGGCTATTGACAGCGGATCTGTGCAACTGCTGGCGGTGATGGGAAGACAAGCTGCGATCGCAATTAACAGCGCGCGGGCGATCGAAAAATTAAAAAAGCAGGAACAACTTTTAGACTTGCAAAACGAGCTGCTAATTCGCCAACAGGAAGAACTGGAAAATCAGGGGCGGCGCATTCAACAGCAAAAATTGCAACTGCTAGAAGCAGCAAAGTTAAAATCGCAATTTTTGGCCACCATGTCCCACGAATTGCTAACTCCCATGAATGCGATTATCGGCTTTTCCCAATTGCTGCTGCGCCAGCACAAACAACTGCTGAGCGCGCAGCAAATAGATATGGTGGGGCGAATTTTAAATAACGGCAAAAACCTGCTAGTCCTGCTCGACGATATCCTCGACCTCTCCAAAATCGAGAGCGGTCGCACCGAATTAGAAATTGAAGAATTTGATTTAGCGCATTTAGTAATGGATGTGGCTCTGGAATTCGGAAATCAAGCTACCGAAAAGAATGTGGCAATGTCCGTCTGCGTGGGCTTGCAGGATCGGTGTATCGTTAATGACAAGTTGCGGCTGCGGCAAGTTTTGGTGAATCTGATTTCCAACGCGGTTAAATTCACTCATCAGGGCTGCATTTGCATTGAGGTAGGGGAATTAGAGGGCGATCGGCTAATTATCACCGTTCGGGATACAGGAATCGGCATTTCCGAAACAGATCTGCCCCACATTTTCGACAAATTCCATCAAGCCGACCAAAGCACAACCCGCCCATATCCAGGCACTGGTTTAGGACTAGCGATTAGTGCCTCGTTAGTCAAGATAATGAACAGCACAATTACGGTCGAAAGTCAACTAGAAAAAGGTTCGAGATTTGCGATCGAAATCCCGCGAAAAATTAACCCCAAAAAGTCAATTGCTGACTGCAAACATTTTTGATATTGATAGCAGAAGCAAGTTCGGCAACCGATTTTGGAACGGATGTAACGGATTTAACGAAGGTCATATCGAATATCGAATATCGAATTATCGAATCCGGTAGCATCGGAATTATTAGTAGCCGAAATGAGGAGACGGCAGTGCCGTTTCCCTACCGCTATTAATTGTGGGGAAACGGCACTGCCGTCTCCTCTGCAATTCCGGTGTAACCGGAATTGATATCAGTACGGTGTGCACCTTACCGCTTAGGAATGGAAAGGACTGAAGTCCTCACTACGAACCTGCAATCAATTTTATAGTGAGGGCTTTAGCAAAGTCCGATCTAAAGACTAGAAGTTTTCCCAACTTGAGCCTGAGTAGCAATTGGTTTAACATCGGTGTAGCCCATATTATTAGCTACATCGCGCAGCACCGAAATTTGCTGTTCAAACTCCAGACCTTCAATTTGATCTAACACGCCATTCACAGCCTCAGTTGCCTCATATCCTTCGGGGATATCGACAATTTTATCCCCCATATCAATAGCCCAAGCATACCAAACCAGCAACTGATTGTTAGCAGTTAAAGCTCCGTAAGCGCGAGAATAAGGCGTGTCGTCACCGTTGACAATACCTCGCATTATATTCAGTTGTTGGTCGTGGGAAAGGTTGTAAAAATCATTTAGCAACATGGGAGCTAACTCTGGTTCCGCAGCAGTGGGAGCGGCTGGTGTAATTGAGTCTCCCATTTTTTCATAAATAAAGTAGAGCAGTGCCAGTTTTTCATCTGTACCCAAACCGTTTATTTTATCAACCATGTTTTGAGTATCGTCTGAGAGAGCGTGAGTATTGGTCGCGGCGGGTGAGTTCATAAGTTAAAATTCCTTAAAAATGCTTCCAGAATATATAAATATCAACATTTGTAGGTACAAGTCACCATCCCCGAGAGGTAATGCGATTTTAGATTTTAGATTTTAGATTTTAGATTTTGAAATGACTTATTTCATAAGGGTTTTGAGCTTGCAGAGAGTTGTCTTGTTTTCGGAAACTGGTGTAATGCTGAGCCAACGTCTTAAAATAAATCATCCTTGAGATAGAAGCCAACAATACATCTGCGGGAAGATGAAAATAATAGGAATTTTAGCGACAATAATTATATTGAATTGTTAAATAAAAGTAACAAGGAGTCGGCTATGTCTGAAGTTAATCCTCAAGTGAATACAGAATTAGATAACACTCAAACATTTGATGCTCAACAGATAACTGAAAGCGTAGAAGCTGGAGAACAAAAGTTGCCTGAGGTTAATGTATCAGCCGACTACGAAGCTTCAAAAGAATTCAGCGTTAGCGATATCGATCGCACGAGTGCCGGCGCCGAAGCTGCCGCTGCTGCAACTGCGCCTAAATTTGAGATTCCCGCCCCTCAAGAAATTCCTATGCCGGCGGATGCACAGGGAAATCCCGATGATTTTTTAGCGATGGCTAAGGAAGTTAACCGCACAGGTGCACCGGGCAATGTTACGGACGATTTGGTGCAAAAGGCGATCGAAATGGGTACTCCCGGCAGTTAATTTAGAATCGAGACTTAAATTTAGCCCTCTAAGGTACGTAGTTGCGCTTCAGCGCTCTTTCCTGATATTAGCAAAGAGCGCTGAAGCGCAACTACGTACCTAATTTGTTTAAAATTGGTATTGCTAATGTATCAAGTCGATCGCACGACAAATCTTGCCGATCGCGCGATCGGGCAAAATTTCCACCACCAAATCCACGCCATCGCCCTCAAGCATCGACTGAATATATAACTCAGGATGCAGTGCTTTCCAGAAATATTCCACAAACCGATTAATTTCCGACTCTGACATTCCCGACTTCCCCGCAGCCATCATTTCCCGTTCCGCCTGATTGCGCCACACTTGAGAAAGGCGATAATCTCGGGGATACAAAACCATCAACCGATCTAATCGGTTCCACAGTGGCAAATAGTCGTGCAGCTTCGCATTCATATCGCGCGCAAACTGACAGTCGCCCTCTGTGGAAATCGGAAACGGCGCCGCCGCCAAAAACTCGTTCAATTTGCGATCGGCGACTGGATTTACGCCGACAAACCAACCTTCAAACAGTACAATATCCGCACCGGAAATAAGTTCTGATTGACTTCGATCGCCCGCACCTCCCCAGGCTGATTTTTCAAACCGGGGAATTTCTATTTTTTGACTGTCAAATGCTGCTAATTCCCCCGTGTGAGAAGCGCGCAACTGGTCTAAAACGGAGATTCCCAAGTCAATATCGTGAGTGCCGGGGGGGCCGCGCCAAATTAAACGCGGGTCAGCTTGTTGGAGATTTTGGCGATCGGCATAAGTCTTGTAAAGATCGTCTAAAGAAAGGCTGACTGTGGAATATCCCAATTTTCCCAGCATCAGCCTCAAAACTTGGCATAAAGTAGTTTTTCCCGTTCCTTGGACTCCTAAAATTCCTTGAATTAAAGTCCGGTTTAAACTTTGTTTTTCAGTCGATAATTGCATCGCCAGTGGCAGCCACAGATTCCACAAACTTTCTAGAAAAACACTTGACTTGACGGGGAAAGTATGCAGTCGATCGAGTACAGACAGGAATAAATCGGTTTTGTGGCGGACAACATCGGCTGCGTTGTCAGGAGTAATGTTAAAAGCGCGCGATCGCAGATCGTCGGCAAGTTCCCAACAGGCGAGGCGATCGAAATCGGGAGCGATCGGGCGATCGCCCGATCGCCAGCGGTGTAAAATTTCAACAGGCGTTAAAGTCGAGCCAACCATTGTAGATTTTAGGATTGGATAATGGGATGATATTATATCGAGTCGATTACCATAACAAAAATGGTTTGTAGTGCGGACTTCAGTCCGCTCTAACGCTGCGGACTTCAGTCCGCACTACGAACTAATTTTACTGTTTGTAGTGCGGACTTCAGTCCGCTTTCACGCTGCGGACTTCAGTCCGCACTACGAACTAATTTTACTGCGATTAATCGATCAGACACGATATGATTTAATAATAGATATCTTACAAAAGTCGTTTTAATCACATTTTGGAACGGGCAAGATGCCCATTCCACAGAAAAAAAAATTGTGGAACGGGCATCTTGCCCGTTCCTAGCTATTGTGCAAGAGGTCTAATTCAAAAATTCTGTATGAGTTGGGAGGCTGCGCGGACTGGAATTATTTTTTTAAACTTGTATCAAAACTTTCTAAGGGGAGGCTAGTTTTAGGCAAATAATATCTGCAAGCGACAAATATTTTACCATTTTTTAAGAGCCAAGTTTGAAAGCTTCTACAAATAAATTGTAAGTCACGCCAATTTTTAGAGCATTGAGCATTTCCACCCACAAAGCACCAGCCACCAGCCGCCTGCTGCTGTAAACCAGTCGGTTCGCCAACTCGGCGAACAACACCAACATCCCGGCTACGATAATATCCCAATTAGCGGCTTGTCCGGCGATCGTCGAAAGAGCAGTTCCCAAAAAATTGCCGAACAGCAGGCTAATTACCAGCAGCGAAATCCGCCGCCAAGGATTGCTAGCCCAGCGTGCAAATTGCTCGCCCAGAACATCAATCAATCTGTTAATTCGGGTATTCTGCATAAAAGTTAAAAGTTATGCGGATGAGTGAGTCGATTTTAGATTTTAGATTTTAGATTTTAGATTTACTTGCAGGATTGAATCTGCTGGGAGATTGAACAGGAGTCTCAAGTTTTTGGCTAGATCCTCAAGAGTATCGGGGCTTGTAGCTGTTTTTGAGCGGGGTTAAAAAATGCCGATCGCGAACAACCCCAAATCCTTACCGGATCAGTATCCGGCAATGTCAAGTCTCAAATTTAACATCTAAAATGGTATTGAGCGATCTGGAGCTTTATAGCCCCGAACCGTCAAGTAATTAAGTGTAGCTGTATCTTGTGGCACAGTAGCCCCGGATTCTACATTCAAGATTGGTAGGACTAATTGCAGGGGTGCAGTCTATCCTTTAAGCATAAAATTTATGAAACTTCAAAATTACCAGATATTAATTGGAATGGCGATCGTTCTATTTACAGGAATGTTTCTCGGACGTTTTGAAATCACCATCTCCAACGGTGCAAATCGATCGAGCGATTTGCCCTCAGCAGCCACCGCACTCCCCCCAACACCCCCGGTTTCGAGAGTCGCGACAGGTGCCGCAGACACCGCTAGCAAGCCCAAACCCGAGTTACCCCCAGAAGCAGAGGAAGAAAGCAATTCCTCAATCCCTGTCAATGGCAAAGCTGCCGGCAGTTTGCGAGTCAGCAACCGCAGCGAACACCCAGTGCGAGTGGCCTTGCTGTCGAAACGGCAAACCGAGAAATCCTACGGAAAACCGGCCCACTGGGATTTTGCGCCGGGGGAAGGTGGTGGTAAGGGACTGATGCTATCGCTGCCGGAGGGCAAGTTAAAAGTCAAACAGGGAGACATTCTGGTGGTTTTTGCTCAGGATGGTTCCCGCCGCTACTGGGGGCCTTACGTCGCCGGGGAGACAGCCTCGCCCGCTTGGAATCCCAAAGCCGAAGAATGGCAATTAACTTTGCAGCCGTAAAGGAAGAAGGAAGAAGGAAGAAGGAAGAAGGAAGAGGGAAGAAGAAAGAAGGAAGAAGGAAGAGGGAAGAAGGAAAGAGGGAAGAGGGAAGAGGGAAGAGGGAAGAGGGAAGAGGGAAGAGGGAAGAAGACATACATGGCAAGCTGGATCGATCGATATGTGACATTTGATTAAGTGGATCTTACTGAGGTGGCCCGGATATTTTGGTTGAGAAACCGGGTTGCTAGGCTATTGTTGAGAACGGTATAAGATGTGAGTTGAAGGGGGTGCGATCGAATTCCCAGTTTCGATCGGGCGAATCTTTCGGTAGACTCTGTATTCGAGTTAAAATTTTAAATCTAAAATCGCAGGAAGTTTGGGTGAAGGAAGTTATTAAAAATTTGTCAGAATATTACAGGCATCGGCCGATGGTACCTTTGTTGCTATCGGTGTTGTGGCTGTGCGCGATCGCCTGGGTAGCTTTCTTGTGGAATTTAGGCAACATCGGCTTAGTTGACGAAACCGAACCGCTGTTTGCTGAAGCCGCCCGTCAAATGACGGTGACAGGGGATTGGATCACTCCTTATTTCAACAGCGAAACCAGGTTTGACAAGCCGCCGTTGATTTACTGGCTGATGGCGGTGGCTTACCACACTCTGGGCGTTAACGAGTGGGCTGTGCGCCTTCCGTCGGCTTTTTGTGCGATCGCCCTGACTTGCCTCGGATTCTACACTCTATCGAAAACAGAAGGAAGAAGGAAGAAGGAAGAAGGAAGAGTCAATGAGGAAGAAGGAAGAGTGAATGAGGAAGAAGCAAAATTCTCCCAATCTCCCAATCTCCCCCTCTTTCTTTCTACTCCTTGGATTGGTGCGGCATTAATAGCTTTAAATCCCCAAACTATTGCCTGGGGGCGGACTGGCGTTTCTGATATGCTATTAGTTGCCTGTATTTGTTCGTCACTTTTGGCATTTTTTCTCGGTTACACGCTAGAAGAACAGAGAGAAAAAGCAGAACTTTCCACCATTTCTGCTGGGCGATTTCCCAATAAATGGTATTTGACTTGTTACGTACTAATTGCCTTAGCAATTCTGGCTAAGGGGCCTGTGGGAATTGTCATCCCAGCGATGATTATTGGTAGCTTCGGGCTGTATTTGGGAAATTTTCGGCAACTTTGGCGCGAAATGCGTCCGCTGTCGGGAATCTTGATTATTTTGGCGATCGCCCTACCTTGGTTTATTCTCGTTACTTTAGCCAACGGTGAAACTTATATTGACAGTTTTTTCGGCTATCACAATTTCCAGCGTTTTACTGGAGTAGTCAACAAGCACTCGGCGCCTTGGTATTTTTACTTTTTTGTAGTGCTCGTCGGTTTTGCGCCTTGGTCAATTTATTTGCCGGTGGCGATCGCGCGTACCCGTTTTTGGCAGCGCAGTTACTGGCGCCGTCAAGCGCGATCGGCACAATTAAGTTTATTTGCCCTATTTTGGTTCGGCTGCATCTTTGGCTTTTTCACAATCTCCGTGACAAAATTGCCTAGTTATGTATTGCCTTTACTGCCCGCCGCTGCGATTTTGGTAACGCTGCTGTGGAGTGAGATTATTGCAGGAAAGGAACCACAAAACAGACCGGGAAAGTTAGAGAAAAAACCAAATTCTTTACCGCGAGGGCTGTTAGTTACATACATTTTCAATATCGTATTTTTACTGATTATAGCCGGAGCAACTTTTTACTGCTACCACTGGCTGGGAGATGACCCGGCAATGCCCAATTTTCCGCAAGCAATTCAGCAGTCGGGATTGCTGATGGTTGGCGGTACGATTTGGATAACGGCGGCTGGGGCGATCGCACTTTTACTCTGGAAGCGGCAACAACGCTGGATTTTGGTAGCTAACTTCATCGGATTAGTCGCATTTATCATCTTTGGTTTGACTCCCGCCTACAATTTGGTCGATCTCAACCGCCAGTTACCTCTGAGAGAGTTAGCGAAGGTTGTTGTCCAACAAAAACTGCCGGGAGAAGAGTTGATGATGATTGGTTTCTGGAAACCGAGTTTAGTTTTTTATACGCAAGATCCGGTGACTTTCTACCGACTTCCCAGAGGCGCAAAAGACTACATTGAGGAATCCAACAACCACACTTCTCCGACGATTCTAGTGCTGGGATATCCACACAAGTTTGTGGAATTCGGATTGCAGCCAAATCAATATCAGTTGTTGGATAGTCGCGGCGCGTACCAACTGGCAAGGGTTCCGAGAAAGGCGTTTTTGAATTAGTGTATTGTACTGCGGTTTTGGCGATCGAGCGTCAGACCAGCTATGATGTTGAAATTGCGGTACAATCTACTAAACACCTGAAACATCAAGCTGGGAGCCAATCATGGTTTCAATCCTGAACAAACCCTCCTCGTTAATCCATGAGATTTGCATTGAAAAAGTCGATCGCTGGAAGTTATTCAAATTTAGTGAATCGCTCCAACAGCGAATGGAACAATTGTTAGAAAAGAAGAAGGACGATCGACTAATGGCAGAAGAGATAGCGGAACTTGAAGCCATTGGGGAATTAGATCGCATCTTTACCCATATCAATGCAATGATGGTGGCTCAAGATGTCGATCGGTGATTATACAAGACAGGCGGTTCGAGAAAGAGCGAGCTATTTTAGAGGAATGAAAGACTATGATCCCAATTAATGAAGCTCAACAGCAGTTGCAGCAGTTAATCGATTCGGTGAGTCAGTCACATCAACCGATCGCGATCGCAGGACAGACTAGCAATGCAGTGTTATTATCGGAATCTGACTGGGCATCTGTGCAGGAGACACTCTATCTTCTATCAGTGCCAGGAATGCGGGAATCGATTCGCGAAGGACTGGCAACGCCGATCGAGAATTGCGCTAGGGAGTTGGAGTGGTGAATTGGAATTTGGTATATACCAAACAGGCACAGAAAGATGCCAAAAAGCTGGCTTCTAGCAATTTACAAGACAAAGTACAAGAGTTAAGGCGCTACTATGGGTATCAGTCAAAGAAAAGACTATCCCACGATATGTATTTACTATAGATAAGGTGATAAGACATAATGCAAAAGCAAACAGACGATCTTAATCAGCAGTTAGACTCAGCTCGTTCCAAAATTCTTGATTCCTACCTTGCAACTATTGAAGATAGCTTTCGAGAAAACCGTCCTCAACTAAAACTCATCAATTATGGTACAGGGTCAGGAAAAACTCACCAATTGTTTCAAGCAATATATCAAACCATAGAAGAACATTCAAATATTCAAATAATCGGTATATATGTTTCCCCATTGAGAGAACACTTATGTGTGCCAGCTTCAGTTGAGAGCCAATACCCAGATATTCCCGTCTATAAAATAAATTCGTTAGAAATGAAAACGACGGATGAGTATATCAACTTATACAAAAAGTTGATATCTTCAATTCTCAAAAACAAAAAGATTTGGAAAATCGATAAAAAAGTATGTCCTGATGAAAAGGTTCAGGAAAATCGACGCAACCTTGAGAAAGTAAAAGATGTGATTAAACGCCTTGAATATGTAAAAAATACAGGTTTTGGAGATGAGAATTTTAATAAATCTGAGACTGATAAAGCAATATGGGAACTTAATTATTTAATTGAAAGCTTTTTAGAATTTTTTATCAAATCTGAATTAGATAAAAGTAATTGTCCTGCTGAATGTTTAAAGTTAATTGAAATATTTTTTCCCCTCCACCTTCTGCAAAACAAATCGGGAATTTTGATCCTCACCTATAAAAAATTTGAAACGGCTATTTCGTACTTTATCCACAACGGTACAAAATGGGTAAAGAAAAGCAGTCATCTCGATAAATACGTTATTGAGCATACAGACAACTCCCGAAAGTTTATACTTGCCTTGGACGAGCAGGAAGATGGCTATCAAATTATGCTAGAGGAGAAGATTGATATCATCTCTCCTGAAAAACTGGCAATCAATAATGCGCTATCATCTATCAATAGAGAATTTTCTATGCTGTTTTCAACTAAAAATAATGAAAACAGAGATTTTTTAAATTTCATAGATAAGAATAAGGGAGCTTTTTACGAATTTCAAGAACATTTTGAAAAAGACAAAGCCCTAGAACCAAAACTGCAAAAATTCGCCCGCATATATCAACGGTTGACCTTTGAGGAGGGAAACTCTATCAATTTTTTAGAAAAAATAGTAAAAATTCAAAATGGGCTTGACGATTCAATGGAAGAAATAGTTGGGATTTTCGACAATGATGAAGAAAATCTCATTATAGTGGATTTTGAAATGTTATCCAGAGTTATTTCAAAATTTGAGAATAATAGAAGTTTGTTGATTCCTCAAAAGCTTTACAATAAAATATGTGATGATTTAATGAACATTTTTGCATACAACAACCTATACATCTACAACCTCGAACCTCTGCAAAAATTGTTTTTAACCAAACCTTCTGGCGGGCACGTCCAAATCACAGAGGAAAAAGTGGCAGATAATACTTCTGTAGCAGACTTAATTTATGCCATTCTAGCTGTGCGATCGCAAATCAAAACCATCAAAGATTTTCTAGCTAACGTCTTAGATGCTGAAGATTCTCAATCCCGTTCTTTAGAAATTTGGTCGAAACAAATAGCTAAAGTCCAAAAGGCAAGTGAAGAAAGCCCCTCGCAAAATCAACTGCTAAAATACTTAAATACTACTTATGTCTATGAAAGTTATAAGTCGATCGTAAATATCAAAGAAATTTCTCGTTATCAAAATCCTAAAAATAATCTGATCGATCGCGCCCTTAGAGAAGTTTCTATTGGTAGTACGGCTATATTGACTTCGCCTGAATTCAAGCTCAATTCCATGTTATGCAATAATAGTAATGTGATTTTTCTGATTTCAGCAACAGGAGGAATTTTAGGAGATTTAAGCACGAGCTATGATATGCAGTATTTCAAAGATAAATTGCGGAATGCTAGTGAATCCGGTGAAACTTCCTTTAAGGAAATGAGCGAGGAAGAAGTATCGGTTTGCGAAAACATCAGAGAAAGTCGTGAGGCGCAGCGACAGATTGCAGTAAAGTTTTTCGGTGAAGATTTATTGTCTTTCCCAAATAACGAAACTCAAAAAGTTGTGGAACAATTTGAAGAAACTATTTTAAAAAGTTTTATCGACGATCTCAAGCAGGATGGGAATTGGCTGGGAACTTACAAAATCCAAGAAATTCAAAAGTTTATTCGTTTCTTGTTTTACCTGTTTGAGGATGACTCAATTCAAGAAACAATTGCTTTTACTCAAACTCTACGCTGGATTAAAAAGTTAATTCAACATTGCGAGCTACTCAAGCAGGCTAACTTTAAATTTAAAGCATCAACCGAACATCCAAATATATATTATCTGCAAGTAAAGCATAAGGAATATCAGAGTAATATTCAGATTAAAATAATTTTGTATGAGGCATCATTCAACAGTCTTTATTGCGACAAAAAAGCTCAAAACACGGGGAGCATCCCACTTTTGCAATCAGTATAAATACTCAGACAATTGTCTGTCTGACTAAGTTGATGGCATAATAGAAAGCAAATAAATTACCATAATCCA
>NZ_JAEQDE010000110.1:26428-31807 GCF_020737865.1 Microcoleus sp. PH2017_35_SFW_U_B | reverse complement strand
CCTTACCCGATTACCCACTATTTTTAAAGCTTGACCAGGATAGGAAACTTGGTACATCGCCCCTTTAGTTCTGTACTTGGGTAGCCTCGGTTTTTGATTAAGCTCTCCTTTCTTGGCTAACTTTTGTAGGGTTCGGAAAGAACTAAAGGATTCAGCGACTGATTTTAAAGATTGTTGCGCGACTTGCGAGTAGAGTAAGCCGTAATTCTCGTTGCCTTTGGCAATTTTGTACAAATCTGGGTATTTAATTGCACCTTTGTCCTTAAAGTACCGTTGCCGACTTTCGTAAGTCCCGACATTAAACAGATTGTTTGACCACCTCAACAGTTGCTCGACAATGATTTTGTCGAGTCCTGTTAAATGCCAAAGGTCTCTTTGTACTGCGTACATCTTTTTTTACCCTCCTTGATTGATTTTACTAGAATTGGTAAATATTTAACTGGCAGGATCAATCCTGCAATGCCCTTTCATCCCTGGACTAAAGTCCCAGGGTTTTCACGGTATTTCTTATAAAACGATGACAAACCAGCTAAATTTAACATGGACAGAGGCTGGGGTTCGTCAAACTCAGACGATTCTAAACGAACAGCCAAGCAAAAACCCGGGAAGCGTGAGACTCGGACGCGACCCAGCGCAGTGCGATATAGTATTTTCGGATTCGAGCGTATCGGGGTTGCACGTCGAAATATTTTTTAATCGCGAATTGCAGGAGTATGCAGTGCGGAATTTGCGCGACAGCAATCCGCCCCTGGTAGACGGAAAAATTCTCGCCTCGGGCGAAGCAATATTGAAATCCGACAGCCGCATCCATTTAGGCCAAGTGGAAATCGAGGTGAATGTAACTGAGGTGCACTTAGCCGCGCCGCTGACAGTTTTGCTTGGGGCGCCTCCGGTGCAAATTTCTTCCCCGCCGACGCAGCCTTCTATTTACGGTTTGCAGTGTCCCAAGTGCAGCCGCGTTTCGCCTTACGCGCAGTTGAGTGCGGGGTGTCCGTGGTGCGGTACTTCTTTGGCGGCGGCGGCGAGTGTGGTGCTGTCTCCTTGAGGGAAGAGAAAAAGCCAGAATCGCGCGATCGCTCTTTTGTTCGATCGCGCGATCGCCAATGCTAGGATCGTGCTGGCAACGGCATCTAATTTTTACTTCCTGACACTTTTGGGACTGCATTCAATCGAAAATCTCAAATATCAGGGGCGAAATAACGAGAAATCTACAGATATTCTCGGTTTCTAGCCCCCATGCACCTAAAACTATTAAAGTTTTTGAGATAGGCCCCGAGATCAAATCAAATCTCTCAAATTCAAAAATCTTTTTTCCCAGAAAGCTCAAAGCCGACGGCTGATGTTTAAAAAATAATAATGAATCCTCAACCCTTGCACCTGCGACTTACTTGGAAAGATACAGCTACGGGGGATTGTCGCTCCCCGATACTCGAATTGCCCATCGCTTTGGGACGTATTTTTGAAGGTATGCCCTCCACCATCAACGGTGAGCGAGTTTCTCGAATTCCCCTCAAAAGCAGTCAAGTGTCTCGGTTTCACGCTGTGATTGCCACCGAAGGCGACAGTATTGTAGTTACTGACACCGGCAGTCGCAACGGTACTTTTGTCAACGGCACCCGCCAAACCCGGTGCGTGCTGGCAAATGGCGATATGCTGCAAATCGGGCCCTACAAGATAGCCATTTCATTTACTGTTAATTCCACAGAAACCCAGTCTGTCAATTCTCACATTTTCTTTAACCCGCAGACCAATAGGCCAGACCCCGCGTTGGGGCAGCCCATGGTGTCGCCGGTGCCTCAAACAAATAGTAGGGGAGAATTTCCGCCGATCGCATTTTTGCAGGCAAATCAAGTCACAATGCGATCGATCCAATCTATGGGACTCCCGGTTGAAGAAATTGATTGGGCTGCTGTTGGTGGCGGTTTGGGCAGCTTGATTTGGGTGGATTTGCTGAGAATTTGCGGCGTGAAGGTCGATCGAATTGCCGTTCTGGGCATGGAAGAGCAACCTTACGCCCGTTACCGTCGGTTGTGCCTGAATTCTCAAATTCCGCTCAGGGAAAGGCTGCGATCGAATTCTGACTCGTGTCCAGACAACATTTGGGGCTGGCCTCCCTATGCTGTGCGGGAAGCTTGGCAGGAATTGCGGAAAGGGCGGTTGATGGTGTCGCTGAAGTTGATGTGGCAGGTGTTTGCGGAACCGACTTTTGCCGAAACTTATACGCCGCGCGCCGGAAATGTGTTTGATTCGATTGACAGGGAAACTGTGCGTATCGGGTGGAATCAGATGTTTCGCTACGGGAGAGTGCGGGCGATTCGCCAGACAGATGACGGTAGGTACGCGATCGCTTATTCTCGATCGAATGCCAACCAGCGCGATCGTGCTTTTTTAATCGCCAAATACGTACACTTAGCCACCGGCTATCCCGCCATTCAATTTTTGCCCGACTTGCAAGAATATCGCGAAAAAACCCAGGATTTTGAGTCCGTTGTCAACGCTTACGAAAGTCACGACGGCGTTTACGAAAAGTTGGAGGCGAGGGGCGGCAGCGTTTTAATTAGAGGGCGGGGAATTGTGGCTTCGCGGGTGGTGCAGCGAATTTATGAAGCGCGACAGCGAAATGCCAACATTCAAGTATTGCATTTGATGCGATCGCCCAAACCTCAAGGTAACAAATTTAACCTCACCGTGCGAGTCGTCGAAAATCACTATGAATTTCAACCTTTCAACTGGCCCAAAGCCTGTTGGGGCGGCGAACTCCGCGTACTTTTGGAAAAAGCCAAACCCGAATTTCGCCCGCAGTTTCTCGGAGACTGGGGCGGCACTACCACAGCCAATCGCAGCGACTGGCGGCGGATAGTCAAAGAAGGTTTAAGTCAAGGATGGTATCAAATTACCTTCGGGGAAGTCGAGCGAGTCGAGCGCGACAGTCAAAACCGCACCGTGACTTACATTCAAGAAAAGGATCTCAAAGGGCAAATTAAGTTACAAGCTGATTTTATTATTGACGCGACAGGTTTGGACGCTAAGGTAAAAACCAGTCCCCTGTTAGAGGATTTGGTAATTCAATACAATCTTCCCCTCAACAATTTGGGGCGTTTGAGTGTTAACAACGATTTTGAAGTGCCCGAATTGCGGAACGCCTCCCCCAACAACCCAGAAGGGCGGGTGTACGCAGCGGGCGCGATTACTTTGGGCGGGCCTTACGCGCCCGTAGACAGCTTTTTGGGCTTGCAATACGCCGCCCTGCGTTCCGTTGAAAGTCTGGCCGCTAACGGAGTTCCGGGTGTTGGGAAATTGAGCGTTTGGCGATCGTTCCTACAATGGTCAAAGTGGATTTTAAATAAATCTCCCGGCTAAATTGAAAAAGTTCGGTAACGGATTTTGTAGCGGATTTAACGGATGTAAAAGAGCTTCGCATTCAACCTCAAATCCCAATCCCCAATCCCCAATTCAAAATCACCAATTCAAAATCGCCAATCCCCAATCCAAAATTCAAAATCCCCAATCTAAAATCCAAAATCTAAAATCTAAAATCGAATGACCCCCACCTTATTCGGCCGCTGGCAAACTCGGTTACTGCTATTTGCAACCATCGGCGTTTTAGTAACCCTGCCATTTTTTCTAGGTTTAATCACTTCCACATCAGGTGCAATCTTTTTCTTAATTTTAGGTTATGTAGCAATTTTTGGCATCGGCTGGGATATCTTATATATCTACATCCAGCAGTTTCGCTGGGATCGAGATTGGCCCGGCGCATTTCAATTAATCGCCGGGATTTGGGAAGCACTTTTTGTGTTATTTTTCATCAAAATTATCGGTTTGCCGGGAATACCGCGAGAAAATTTTGACTTAACAGCTTTTGCATTGCATTACAGTTTAGTGTGGCTGGCTATTTATCTAGCATCGCAAACACTGATGCGGATTTTCTTTCCCTACTGGCGTTTCCGAGGCGGCCAATGGTTTTAAGAATAGAGTTGAATTTCATAAATCTTTGAGGAGAGAAGGAAACCGCAGATGTCAGGCAGATTGACGCAGATGAACGCAGATATTTTTGAGAGAGGAAAGCGCATGAAGACAATGTTGTTGTCTAATAGTTTTGACCAGGGAAACGGCACTGCCGTGTCCGGCGCGGGGTTCTGCGACTTTTAGCAATAGTCAGGTGCAAGCCCAACCGAATTTATAGTAAGCTTAGTTTAAAATAACTGGGATGATTTAATGTACCGTTCTCCCTGTATATTCTCCTTTTTTTCCGGTTCGGGATTCCTTGACCTCGGTTTTGAATTAAATGGGTTTCATGTAGCCTATGTCAATGAAATTTTCCCACCTTTCATGCAAGCATACCGCTACTCTCGGCAGTGCCTGAATTTGCCGCTACCAGAATACGGATACTGCGAAGGCGAGGAAGCAGATGTCACTCAACTTGTAGGGGGAAAACCAGCTTCTCGCCTGCGGGAATTGATGCAGGATGCCCGCCAGCATCACGATATTGTGGGATTTATCGCTGGGCCGCCTTGTCCAGACTTTTCTGTGGGTGGTAAAAACCGAGGGCAGGAAGGAGATAAAGGCAAACTTTCAGCTTCCTACATTGAATTGATTTGCCAGCAGCAGCCGGATTTCTTTTTGTTTGAAAATGTCAAAGGTTTGTGGAGGACAAAAAAACATAAAGCTTTTTACGACGAACTCAAGCTTAAGTTGGCTGATTCGGAATATTTTTTTGTGGAACGTTTAATAAATGCGATCGAATATGGAGTACCGCAGGATAGAGACCGAATTATTTTGATTGGCTTTAAAAAAAATCTTGTCAAAAATCTGGGGATTATTCTAGATGAAACCAGCCCAATGTTACCTGAAAATTTATTCCCCTGGGAAACTCAGATATTATATCCCAAATCAGAAGTTTTTTGTCATCATTGGTCTGAAAGAAATGCTTTTGTACGCGATGGTTTTTTGCCTTGTCCCGATGGCATCACCCAAGAATTAACAGTTGAGTTTTGGTTTCAAAAAAATGATGTTCTCAACCATCCCAACGCTGAACATTATTTTGAACCAAGAGCAGGTATTAAAAGGTTTGCTGAGGTCGATGAGGGAGACGATTCAAAAAAATCTTTCAAGCGCCTGCACCGCTGGCGTTATTCGCCGACTGCTTGTTACGGTAATAACGAAGTTCACTTGCACCCTTACAAAGTTCGCAGGCTTTCTGTTGCTGAAACACTAGCTATTCAGTCTCTACCAAAAGAGTTTGCACTGCCGGATAATATGACATTGACGAATATGTTTAAAACAGTTGGAAATGGAGTTCCTTACTTGGCTGGGCAAGGTATTGCTAAAACTATTTTACATTTTTTACAATCTAAATAAATATCATAGGTTTGTAGT
>NZ_JAEQDE010000110.1:0-26416 GCF_020737865.1 Microcoleus sp. PH2017_35_SFW_U_B | reverse complement strand
ATATCATAGGTTTGTAGTTTGTAGGGTGTGTCGCCTGCGATAAATCTCTGCATCACAATCGACAATCTAATGGCGAAGCACCACCAGCACCAGCTATTGTAAACAAACCCCAAAATATATTGTAGCAATATTTTTCAGCAATGGTATTAATCGCCGCGCCTCACACACCCTAAAGGTTTGTGAAAGTTGTTTTTCAATAAATTAAGAACAAGAAAAGTTCACAAAGGGTTGAGACTTGTTATATAATAGTTGGTTAAGGTTGAAAACCTAGATTTTTTATTTTCCTGCAATTCGCCATGACCGTTAAACCCCGCCGCTATCACATTACCACTTTCGGATGCCAGATGAACAAAGCCGACTCCGAACGGATGGCTGGCATTCTGGAAAATATGGGCTTTGAGTTCTCGGAAGACCCGAACGACGCTAGTTTGATTCTCTACAATACTTGCACCATTCGCGATAATGCCGAACAAAGAGTTTATTCTAACCTCGGAAGGCAAGCTCATCGCAAGCGTAAAGAACCGGGTTTGACTTTAGTTGTAGCTGGATGCGTGGCGCAACAGGAAGGTGAGGCGCTGTTACGGAGAGTGCCGGAATTGGACTTAGTAATGGGCCCGCAACACGCTAATCGACTTGAAGATTTGCTGGAACAAGTTTTCCAGGGAAATCAAGTTGTGGCGACGGAAGCTGTGGAGATTATGGAGGATATTACTAAGCCTCGTCGCGACAGCCATGTGACTGCTTGGGTGAATGTAATTTATGGCTGCAATGAACGCTGCACTTATTGTGTTGTGCCAAATGTTCGCGGGGTTGAACAGTCGCGAATGCCGGAGGCAATTCGGGCTGAAATGGAGGAGTTGGGCCGTCAAGGTTACAAGGAAGTAACTTTGTTGGGGCAGAATATTGATGCTTACGGGCGCGATTTGCCGGGGACGAAACCGGATGGTAGCAACCTGCATACTTTGACTGATTTGCTTTATTTTGTGCAGGATGTTCCTGGTGTCGATCGCCTGCGTTTTGCTACTAGCCACCCTCGCTATTTTAATGAACGATTGATTAAGGCTTGTGCGGAGTTACCGCAGGTTTGCGAACATTTTCACGTGCCTTTTCAGTCGGGGGATAATGATATTCTGAAGGCGATGTCTCGGGGTTATACTCAGGAGAAATATCTGCGAATTGTTGATATGATTCGCCGTTATATGCCTGATGCTTCGATTACGGCTGATGCGATTGTCGGGTTTCCTGGGGAGACGGAGGCGCAGTTTGAGAAGACTCTGAAGTTGATCGAAGATGTTGGTTTTGATTTGGTGAATACTGCTGCTTATTCGCCTCGCCCGGGAACGCCTGCTGCGTTGTGGGAAAATCAGTTGACTGAGGAGGTAAAAGCCGATCGCCTGCAACGTATCAATCATGTCGTGACAACAACGGCTATGGAGCGATCGCAGCGCTATTTCGGGCGCACGGAGGAGGTTTTGGTGGAAGTCCAAAATCTCAAAGATCCAACTCAGGTGATGGGGCGCACTCGCGGCAATCGTCTCACATTTTTTAAGGGGGATATTGCACAATTGGCTGGTAAGATTGTGCGTGTTAAAATTACTGATATTCGCGCTTTTAGTTTGACTGGCGAAATGCTGGAAAATCTAAATTAGATTGCGAATTTAATTTCTTTTCCTCCCTTCCATATCCACTAACTCAAAACTATTCCCCGTTCCCCTGATTAAAATGGAAAAACCAATTCGCATTTTACTGCAAACAACGATTCCAACAACTGAGGATGACTGGAGTATCGAGCGTTTCTCTTTGTTGCGAGACTATTTGGCTAATCTGAAGGACGATCGGGGAAATCAATTATTTCAAGTAACGGCAAGAAACCGCGAATCAAATATAGAAGGGAATGACCCAATCCTAAGCAGTTTGGGAGAATCAATATTTGACGAGCTGTGGCTGTTTGCTGTTGATATAGGAGACGGTTTGACTGAAAAAGATTGTGCGGGAATTAAGGCTTTTCACCAACGGGGCGGGGGGATTTTGGCAACTCGCGACCATCAAGATTTAGGTTCGTCTATCTGCACTATTTCTGGTGTGGGGGCTGCACATTTTTTTCAAACTAAAAATCCCGATCCAGATCCATCGAAACATTGCATAGATGATGTTGATACTACTAATATTTCTTGGCCTAACTATCATTCTGGACGCAATGGGAATTATCAGAGAATTATCGCGATCGATCCGGTGCATTCTCTTTTGAAAAGGCCTGGTGCTTCTGGGGAAGCGATCGAGTTTTTTCCGGCTCATCCCCACGAAGGTGCTGTGGGTGTCCCCCCAGGCGATCAGTACGGTAGGGTAATTGCACAAGGGAAAAGTTTGGTGAGCGATCGCATTTTTAACCTCGCTGTTGCTTTCGAGTGGCCTCCCGATACGATCGGAAATCAGCTCGGACGTGGAGTGGCTCAATCGACTTTTCATCACTTCTGCGATTATAATTGGAATTTGGATATGGGTTGTCCAAGCTTTGTGACTGAACCGCCGGGAAACACTATGCAAACAGAGTCACAGGCTTTAGATGATATCAAAACTTATGTCCGCAATTTAGCTTTGTGGCTGGCTGGAACACCGCAATAAAACTCTAATACGAAAAAAGAGTCTAAATAACATGACACAAAATTCTGAATTTGACAAGACGCAAAATTCAATTCCTCAAGTGGAATTGCCGCAGCCAAACGAACGTGGAGAGTATAAAAGAACATCTCACCGATATTGGGAAGCCACAGATTCAGACCCCAACGGTGTTAAATGTCGCATGGGCCCGCACTCTATTCAGGAAATAGAAGACCCTGGAAGCAAGGTAAATTTAAATATTGGCAGTTGGCCTGTAGTTGGTACTTTGAAACCAGGGCAGAATTTTGAAATCTATCTGGGCCCTAGCGGATTGGGGGTTTTGTACGATGCCCAACGTCAACCTTGGTTTTTTATAGAAAAAAGTGAGGGTACCGGCGCGCCGAGTAATTGTTTTGTGCCGGCTAACAGCAGTTTTGTGAAACCAATACAGCCCCAGTAACCTCCATAGATAATATTTGCTAGAGTCTCGGAGTCTTTTAACAAGATATATTTTTTTACCGCAGAGAGCGCAGAGGACACAGAGGAAGAGTGGAAGGGAGGGGATAGGTAGTCTTAAAGCGTTCATTTCTGCGTTGGCTGCGCTCTCTGCGTGTATATTTATCAAAAAGTATCGGGAGTATGGAAAAATGACGAAGATGCGGATCGGGTTACTCTTCGGCGGGCGATCGGGCGAACATGAAGTCTCTATTAGTTCGGCAAGGGCGATCGCCCGTGCCCTCGCTGCTGACGAAAATGCTTCTAAATACGAAGTTCTGCCCTTTTACATCCAAAAAGACGGCCGCTGGCTGTCGGGAACATTACCGCAGCAAGTCTTAGCCGCCGGCAAACCTCTGGAAATAGAGTCACAAGCAGGAGAAGCTTGGCAATTTCCTAATTTTAATGGAGTAGATGTTTGGTTTCCGGTTTTACACGGGCCTAACGGTGAAGACGGTACGGTGCAAGGATTGCTGAAATTATTGCAAGTTCCTTTTGTCGGTTCGGGGGTTTTGGGTTCGGCGATGGGAATGGATAAAATTGCGATGAAAATGGCTTTTGCTAACGCAGGTTTGCCGCAGGTAAAATACATCGCTGTCAATCGTTCCGAAATCTGGTCGAATCCTTGCGTTTTCCCCAAACTGTGCGACAAAATTGAAGCTGAGTTGGGCTATCCTTGCTTTATTAAACCAGCAAATTTGGGTTCGTCTGTGGGCATTTCTAAGGCTCGATCGCGCGCTGAGTTAGAAGCCGCTCTTGATGGCGCCGCCAGCTACGACAGGCGGATCATTGTGGAAGCTGGTGTGGTTGCTAGAGAGTTAGAATGTGCGGTTTTGGGCAACGATAATCCGAAAGCTTCAACGGTGGGAGAAATTAGTTTTCAAAGCGATTTCTACGACTACGAAACTAAATATACTGAGGGACAATCCGAGTGTTCAATTCCGGCAAAAGTCAGCAGTGCGATCGTCTCGCAAATCCAAGAAATGGCAGTGCAAGCATTCTTAGCCATTGACGCTGCCGGTTTAGCGCGGGTAGACTTTTTCTACGTTGAATCAACCGGAGAAGTTTTGATTAACGAAATCAACACTTTCCCCGGATTTACAGCTACCAGTATGTATCCTCAAATGTGGGCGCATGATGGTATTTCTTTCCCCGAATTAGCAGACCGTTTAATTCAATTAGCTCTCGAACGGCACGGCGAAAAAGCTTGAATTGTGAGCCTCAAACTCCTTTCCTAAAAATAGCAAAAAATAAGTTATTCCGCAGGTAATATATCCATACCAGCGTCAACGAGATAACATGGTTGTGGCAGGGAGTACCTGCCCACAGCCCAATTTCTGCTACTAGCAGAGCAAGTGGGAATTTTTAGCAGCCTGGTATAACTAAATGCAACATAAAATCGTTAACGGAGAACGGCGAATAGCAGCGTCAATCTCACATCTGGCATCTCAAATTTTAACTTGGTTAACTTAATGAGACGTTTCACTAAACTGCCGCAGTGGTGGACTTACGGACTGTTATTCCCTCTAGCGGTACTCAACTGCTGGTTAGCCCTCCTAGTGTTTGAATATTTTCGCGCTCTGATTACTGTTTTGGTAATCGCTACAGTGTTCTCTTTTTTGCTAGATTATCCAGTGCGTTTTCTGCGTAAATACGGGCTGAAGCGCGATCGCGCAGTTTTGTCGGTGTTGTTCGTAACTTTACTGATATTGGTGGTTTTAGGTGTCACTCTGGCTCCGATTCTGCTGAACCAAATCACTGAACTCGCTACTCGACTCCCAACTTGGATAGTTTCCGGTACAGAACAGATTGAAGCGTTCAATAAGTGGGCAGAAAATCGCAATCTTCGCATTGATGTTAGCGGTTTGACTACTCAATTGAGCGATCGACTTTCAACTCAATTGCAGTCTCTCACTGGCGAAATCCTCAAATTTGGCTTGGGTGCGGCAGACAGTCTGGTGAATTTTCTGCTGACAATAGTTCTGACATTCTACTTGCTCTTGCATGGCGATCGCGTGTGGGAAGGATTGTTTAAATGGTTTCCCTCCAAACAGAGCCTGCAATTGCGACAGTTGCTGGCGCGAAGCTTCCACAACTACTTCGTCGGACAAGCAACCTTGGCGGGTTTGATGGGACTGTCGATGACGGTGGCTTTTTTAATTTTGCGAGTTCCCTTCGGGCTGCTTTTCGGTTTGGGTGTCGGTGTAATGACGATGATTCCCTTCGGGGCACCTTTCAGTATTTGCGTTGTCAGTTTGCTGATTACACTAAGCAACTTTTGGCTCGGTGTGACAGTTTTAGCTGTCGCGACAGTCATAGAGCAAGTAATTGAAAGCGGGGTTGCTCCTCGATTATTAGGTGGTTTTATCGGCCTCAATCCGGTGTGGATTTTAGTGTCTCTGTTAGTGGGAGTTAAGGTGGCGGGAGTAGCAGGTTTGTTAGTTGCTGTACCGATGGCTGGTTTTATTAAGAATACTGTTGATATTTTGGAAACTTCCAGGAACAAGTCGAGGGAAATTGATGCGGTTAGTTCCATTGAACCCAATAAAGTTGAGAGCGGAGATTCCAACAGGTAAAAACTATGAAAAATAGACACTGTTTGCTTTCCTCCGGATCGCGAAAGCTAACGTTCTTCTCTTGGGAGCATCTCAGTTTTGCAAGAAGCATTTTTTATGGTAGTGCGAGCGTCCCCGCTCGCGTGCTTGTACAAGCACGCGAGCGGGGACGCTCGCACTGTAAATGCAAAACTGAAACGCTCCCCTTCTCTTGGGATAGTGTTAAGTGAACCGTATTGCGATCGAACCTACGGAAAATAATACTATTTTAGGATCGCGAATTAAATAACTGACAATTTTAATTGTTATTGTGGGATGGGCGTCCCGCCCGTCCAAAAAGTACGGGCTCTCCCGCCCATCCCACTTTCAAGAGTAGAAGTTATTTAATTCTCATTCCTTAGATTAACGTTCATAGCCGTAGGATAGGGATACATCGACAATCCTCAAGAAAGAGCGACTGTTTCGAGCGAGCAACGCACCGGTTTCATTGCAGGCTAAGGAAACAAACCCAACATTTTTGTTTGAGTTATGGGCTGCCGGTAGCAAGGCCATGAAGATTTTCCAGGAAATGCGGAATATGCGGATCCGTTACCGTAGTTGGTATTATCGCAGGTGTGGCAATTCGCCAGTCCTCACCCAGGGCGATCGCGCTGACCACCTAAAATCAACAATTTGCCTGCAACAGTCTGGTTTCTACTCCAGCCTGTAGGGTAAATCCCACCACCCAAACACATCTGATAAATGTTTCAATTAAAATTAAAGAACCTTGAGTTCTAAGTTAATTGTACAGTAGTGCTAAAACTGCCAAACCATAATTATAACTTTCACCCATTCTCTACCAAATTAATACTATGTCAACCCCCAAAAAATCTAATCAAACTCAACATTTTCGCCGTTTTTCTGTGCCGAAAAAACTTGCTTTTTTATCCCTCGTTTTGCTCGGCTCCACGGCAACTGTCGGCTGCAACGCCCTAAATTCGCAAGTTCCTGGCAGTTCTAATGCTATCAAAGCCGAACAACCTGCAAGCGCAGCGCCAATCTCAGCTTTACCTGCAAATATATTGCCGAATCAAGACTCTAATTTTGTGACTAAAGTAGTGCAGGAAGTCGGCCCGGCAGTAGTACGAATTAACTCGTCTCGCACAGTGAAAAACCAAGCTCCAGAAGAGATTCCCGAACAATTCCGCCGCTTCTTCGATCCAGATTCCCCCATTGCGCCTCAGCCGGGAAATCGAGTACAACGAGGCTCTGGTTCGGGTTTTGTTTTTGGTTCCGACGGCCGCATTTTGACGAACGCTCACGTTGTTGACGGCGCAGATACGGTGACGGTAAAACTGAAGGATGGCCGTGAATTGGCAGGCAAAGTTTTGGGCGTAGATACAGTTACTGATGTGGCTGTTGTTAAAGTTGAGGCTACCGATTTGCCTGTGGTGAGTTTGGGTAAATCTGAAGATTTACAGCCGGGAGAATGGGCGATCGCGATCGGCAATCCCCTCGGTTTGGACAATACCGTGACTGTCGGTATTATTAGCGCGACAGGCCGTTCTAGCGCCGATGTGGGCGTTCCCGACAAGCGCGTCAGCTTTATTCAAACCGACGCCGCCATCAATCCCGGCAATTCCGGCGGCCCGTTGCTGAACCAGCGGGGTCAAGTTATCGGCATGAATACGGCGATTATTGAAGGTGCCCAAGGGTTGGGTTTTGCGATTCCGATCGATCGGGCCCAACAAATTGCCAACCAATTAGTCAGTACCGGAAAAGCCGAACATCCTTATCTCGGCGTTCGGATGTTGAGCATTACTCCCGAAGTCAAAGCAGAATTCAATAAAAATCCCAACGCCAAATTGAGGCTGACTGAAGATAAAGGCGTGTTAGTTATGGGAGTTGCAAAAAATTCGCCGGCGTCACAAGCTGGAGTGCGCGTTGCTGACGTGATCAAAAAAATCAACGGTACAGAAGTCACCGATGCTGGCAGCGTACAGCAACAACCTGTGACTGTGGCGGTGACAACTGGTGCTTTTCCAGCGGGCCAGAAGCAGCAGTAGAATTGAAACTTTGAGTTTGCAGTCTGCTTGGGAACGGGCATCTTGCCCGTTCCACAAACAAAGTAAAATAGTTGTGGGGTGGGCCGGAGAGCCCGCCCCAAATTTTAAATCAAAGTAAAATAGTTGTGGGGTGGGCCGGAGAGCCCGCCCCAAATTCTTTTTATGATAGACTTGTAGCCCTGATTTGTTATTAAAAGGTATAAAAAATGGCTCACATCAATTTACGCCGCCTCGAAAATATCAGCGGTAATTTTTACGTAGATAGTAGCTGCATTGACTGCGATACTTGTCGGTGGATGGCACCGGAAGTCTTTACTCAAGCCGGAGAACAGTCTGCGGTTTACCAGCAACCGACAAACGAGACAGCATCCATGCGAGGTCTCGCGGCTCTTTTGTCTTGTCCGACAAGTTCGATCGGCACTGTTGAAAAACCCAAAAACATCAAAGAAGTTCAACAAAACTTGCCAGCACTGGTAACAGACAATATTTACCACTGTGGCTACCATTCAGAAAAATCCTACGGGGCTGCTAGTTATTTGATTGTCCGTCCAGAGGGCAATATTTTAGTTGATTCTCCGCGTTTTGTGCCGCCGTTAGTGAAAAATATCGAAGCAATGGGTGGCATTCGCTATCTATATTTGACTCACCGGGATGATGTGGCAGACCATCAAAAATACCGGGAGTATTTTGAGTGCGATCGCATTTTGCATACCGACGAAATAAATGCGGACACTCGCAGTGTGGAAATTCAATTATCTGGCAATGAACCGCATCAAATAGCTGATGATTTGTTGATTATTTCTGTACCCGGTCACACGAAAGGTCACACAGTTTTACTTTATAATAACAAGTTTTTGTTTAGCGGCGATCATCTCGCTTGGTCAGAAAATTTACAGCATTTGATTGGTTTTCGGACAGCCTGTTGGTATTCTTGGGCAGAACAAATCAAATCTATGCAGAATTTGGCTAATTACTCGTTTGAATGGGTGTTGCCGGGACATGGGCGGAGATATGATGCGGACAGAGAAACGATGCAACAGCAAATGCAGAAGTGTATTGATTGGATGGTTGATGCTTAATGTGATATAATGAAGATAAGTGTTCACCCTCACTAACTTGAATGTTGGAACTACTTGCAAGAATCACAATTAATCCCAGACAGTGTAGTGGTCGTCCCTGTATTCGTGGCATGAGAATTCGGGTATCAGATGTACTAGACTTATTTGCGGCCGGTTTGAGTGCTGAACAAATTCTCGAAGAAATGCCCGATTTGGAAAGAGATGACCTCAAAGCATCTCTTTTGTACGCATCACGTAAACTTAATCATCCAGTGTTAGTTGCATGACGATCTGGGTAGATGCACATCTGTCAGGTTGCGATCGCAACCTGGATGACTAATACACTTGGAGTAGCAGCGGTAGCCTTGCGCGACATTGGACTGAGAGATGCTGAAGATCCTGAAATTTTCGAGGCCGCCAAAGCGCAGGGAGTTATTTTGATGACTAAAGACAGCGACTTTGTTGATTTGGTCGATCGTCTTGATTCGCCTCCACAAATTATCTGGTTGACGTGTGGCAATACATCAAATGATCGGTTGCGAGAGATTCTTAGTGCACATTTGTTAGATGCGCTGGAACTTTTGAGAACCGGTGAAAGGTTCGTGGAGATTAGCGGGGATTAGTCGCCACAGTAAAAATTCCAATGCTAGTGGATTTGACAACTGACTAAGCCTTCGCTTTCGGAATGCCAACCAAAGTAATAGAATTAGCTGGGTAAGTTGCCTGAAAGCCCGCAGCGCTGACACTTAAATCGCTCTGACGGACGATCGCCCGCAAATTCGCCTCGCTGTAGGTGTAAACTTGAGCTTTGGCACCTGGGTTAAAGCCTTTAAGACTCAAGTTGCTGGTCAAGTTTTTACTGGTTTTGTTAATGATTACCAGCGTCAAAGCACCATCCTGAGTGCGTTGTGCTCCGTAGATTGACAATTGTCCCAGATCTGTACTTTGCGATCGCACCCAAGTCTCCCCGTACTTGCTGCCCTTACCGTCATAATTCATGTAGGTTCGGAAGGCATAAGCCCCCGGTTCCGAAGACTTGGGAGGCCCCCACAGCGTCGCTAAATCCAGTTGTTCCCGCCCAAAAATCCCCAGGATCTCGGCTTGAGTTAAGGCACCGTTCATCGACTCCAAACCGCCCCAATTGTATTCAGTAATGGCGACTTTTGTACCTGGGTAATCTTGCTTGACCCATTCTCGAAACCGGGGTATAATTGTTAGCGGCGGATTGTATTTACCAATCCAACTTTCATCAGTATAAGTGCTGTCCCACAGAGAACGAGTCGATCGCAACCGGGCTGCTTGCGTCTTAGCATCGCCTGCGGGACAATTCGCCAAACACAGGTCATCGACGACAGGATAGTAGTGTTCGTCGAAATAGTCGAGGATGCGAACACCTTTTTGCTGTTCGTAGGCGCGCATTTGCTGCAAGTACCACCGCGCAAACCAGACTCCGCCGTGTTTTTCGCGATCGCCCTTTACCCCAGAATCCACATAAACAGGCCAGCCAAAATCCGAAGGGCCGAGTATCTTAGCGGTGGGATCTGTGGCTTTTACCATTGAGGCATATTGGAAAGTGCGATCGCGCAATTCGTCATAACTTGTCGGTTCTGGATGAACATCGCGGTGAGTGTTTCCCCAACCGCTTGGTTCATTGTCCATTTGATAAATTTGAACACCACCTTTAGCGGCAGTACCGTGGGTTTTAACTAAATGTTGAACCCAAGCTTTTTGGAAATCTGGGTTACTGACAATACTAACATCAAGGCGGTTATTATTAGTAATTAAAGTGCCGTCGGGACGCTTCCCATTGCCGCACTTATCGCCTTCGGGAAAAATGTAGGGATTGGTTTTTTCTTGCGCGCCGTATTTGGATACTCTAAAACCGCAGTTCCAAGTGCTAAACTTATTTACATAGCCTATCATCGGGATGGTAACGATGCTTTTACTGCCGTTGTTGCGGTTAGTTTTGACAATTTTGTCGGTGGAATCGCCGGGAATGGGGTTTTTGTTGTCGCCGCCGCCGACGAAAAAGAAGTCATCGCCGACGTTGGAAGAATCGACTAACCAGTTGTAGCGGCTAGTGTGATTGGCGCCCCAGCGTTCCACCGGAATTCGCAACTCTTTGGCGAGGGCCGGATCTATGGCAAAATCGTTCATACCGTAGATGTCGGGACTGATGGAATGGCGATCGGCCCTCACGTCTACAGATAAGGTGGGACTGGCTGTTTGGGCGATGCCTACGGCCAGCTTCGCTAACGCACTTTTGAAGTAGGCCGCAGTGGCGATCGTTGCCAAAGCTGCCAAAACGCCTAATAATAGTAGGATAATCCAGCGTGGTTTGTTGGAGGGCGATCGCCACAAAAATCTTGTATTCATTTTGATAGTGCCTGAAAACTGGTTGTGCGATCTAAAAATGTTAATTAAATTATGCTAATTTCTTATTCACATTGTAGCAGATGTTGAAGTCAGCAGTCACTATCGAGACTGTCCCGCAGAATCTCAACAAGTCTATATACATGGGTTCCTAGTGTGGGTGGCCAATCTTGTTGAACACTTGGATGTAGATTTTTCGCTCGATTTACTGCATTTTCTGTATTTGGCTTGTAAGTAGAGAGATCCAAATTGCTACCATTGTAACTTCCTAAAATAGTTCGCAGTCTTCCCTTAAAATTATCGCAAGTCCTATCCTGGGGATTAATATCTTCAAAGTGTAAAGTTAACCATACTTCAAAACAAGGATTGCTAATAGCTAAATTATAACCTTTTTGCCTAGCTTGACTACAAACAGAACTCAACTTCTTTTGTCCCCAACGATCCACATCAGAAACCAGCCAAAGCATATCATCCTCATTTAGATCGTATCGTTCTTTGAATATATCTAAACGCTCTAAAACATATTCAGGTGAAGATTTGCCGTCTTCTGTAGTTGCTAATATCTCTATTTTAATTCTACTGCTATTAAATATCCTAAAATATTGTTTTTCAGTTTCTTTACCTTCCGTAGCAACTATAAATAGTTTGGCATCCCTCCTATCCTGTTGTCTGTCTAATAATTTTGTGCGCTTAATTTTTCCCATTGCTATTAGTTTGTTGTGACAGATACAGCGGTTTCACAATTAAGCCACCCTAAATTTTGAGGATTTCCAAAGAAGGGAATAGCCCCAAAACGTCCATTCAAATAGCCTTTCTCAATCTTCAGGTCTGGTCTCATTTTGAATTCGGCTAAGGAGTAAAGATTAGATGCACCTTGTTCGCTCTTTTCAACAAACCATATTTCATCACGCCGGAGTAAATCTAGGTCTAGCAAATTGGTATCGTGGGTTGTAAAGATCAGTTGGTTATTTTTGTCTCTACAATTAATTGCTAGTTGGACAAAGTTACGAGAAAGCAGAGGATGCAAACGCCTATCTAGTTCATCAAGGAAAAAGACTTTTTCTTCTTCTTGTTTGAGAATAAACAAAGCCGGAATTAGATTGATCAGACGTTGAGTCCCTTCTGATTCCTCTTCTATGGAAAAATCAATAAACCCTCCATCTTCACTGCGATGACGAGTTCTGAGTTGAATCAAAATTACTTGACTCTCATCATCTTTAAACAGGATATCTCTTGTACCTCCTAAGTTCTCAATCATTACAATTGAATTTTTTTCTGCTTGATTCAGGGCTTGAATCAGATTCTCTCTTAAAACTTTAGACATAGTTGGAAAGTGTCGCTCAAAATCCAACTCTACTTTCTCTGTGACTATGGAATCAATTCCTGTTCCTGCAAATTTAAGAAACTCACTCATAAAGTCTGTGAATGATTCATCACTGAGGACACTAATTTCTAAGCCGGTATAATCGGCTTCTGCTGGAATAATAGTTAATACTTTTCTGAACCAGTCAAAAATAGGTTGTAAAACAACAATATTTCGCTCAAGAGATTCTGTTAAAAAGAGTTGGTTTGGGCGCGTTCCCTCTGCAATAAAATCTAGAAAATGTTGACGCTTCTTACTTCTACCTTTAAGCTTTGAACCATATTCAACTGTGGTTTCTTTTTGGGATGATGTAATGCGTTCAAAATACATTACTTCTTGTTTTTTGCCATCAGGAATTCCATGTAGCCATTCTTCAAATATTTGCTCTCTATTTAATTTGAAGCCGTAGGAATATCGATCGCCTTTATGGGTAAAAATAAACTCAAACTTGCTTGGCTGCTTACTATAATCGCCCAATTTGAATGGATAAACAGGGATAGTTTGAGTGCTGCGAGTTCCCTGTACCACTAAGTTTTTGGCAAAACTTATAGCCTCGATCAGGTTTGACTTACCTGCTGCATTTGCTCCGTAAATTGCTGCAATCGGCAAGATCGATCGCCCTTTTTCTGCTATATCTTCAGCAAGGTGATCTATATGTTGTCTATCGCTATTAACTCCCACCATACTAAAAGTGACTTCATCCCTGAAGGATAAGAAATTTTCTATAGTAAGTTGAATTAACATTGTTTCTACCCATGAGGAATAGGATTCCGCTACTTTCAGGCACTATAGTAGCATAAAACGGGTATTTAGGAGAAAAAATCTCCTAAATTACCTAGTTTTACCCAAATTCTATCTCTTTAGACGGAGATTTAGGAGACGGAAATGAATTGAGACTGATGGATTTGAATCTTAAGTGTAAGCCTCCATTGGCAAACAAGAACAGACAAAATTACGATCGCCAAACGCATTATCTATCCGGCCCACCGCAGGCCAAAACTTATATTCGCGAGTCCAAGCAGTCGGATATGCAGCTTGCGCGCGAGTATAAGGATGATTCCACTCATCAACCATCAGAGATTCTGCGGTGTGCGGCGCATTTTTTAACACATTATTTTGCGCGTCCACATTACCCTTTTCAATCTCCGCAATTTCCCCACGAATCGCAATCATCGCATCGCAGAAACGGTCTAATTCCTGCTTCGATTCGCTTTCCGTCGGTTCCACCATTACCGTACCAGCGACAGGCCAAGAAACCGTCGGCGCGTGATAACCGTAATCCATCAACCGTTTAGCGATATCATCGACTTCAATGCCTGCTGTCTTTTTGAGAAGTCGCAAATCCAGAATGCACTCGTGCGCTACCAAACCCGATTTCCCTTTGTACAAAACCGGATAATAGGATTCTAACCGATGCGCCATGTAATTAGCATTAAGAATTGCAACTTTGGTCGCCTCAGTTAAACCCACTCCTCCCATCATCCGAATGTACATCCAAGAAATAGTCAAAATGCTGGCACTTCCCCAAGGCGCGGCCGAAACAGCACCAACTGATTGCGATATTTCACCGCCTCCCTTACCAAGGGACGATTCTATCTTGCTCCCCCCCTTAGCAAGGGGGGGTTGGGGGGGGTAAGTTCTTAATTCTGTATCAGTAGAAGGCAAAAATTCCACCAAATGAGACATGACTCCAATCGGCCCCATGCCGGGGCCGCCACCACCGTGAGGAATGCAGAAAGTTTTGTGCAAATTCAAGTGACAAACATCAGCACCAAAATCGCCGGGGCGGCACAAACCAACTTGGGCATTCATATTAGCCCCGTCCATATAAACTTGTCCGCCGGCTTGATGCACAATCTCGCAAATTTCTTTGATTTCTGCTTCAAAAACGCCGTGGGTAGATGGATATGTTACCATCAAAGCCGCTAGTTCATTTTTGTGCTTTTCGGCTTTTTTATGCAAGTCGGCGACATCAATATTCCCCTGGGAATCGCACTCGACAGCAACTACTTTCATCCCAGCCATCACCGCGCTAGCCGGATTTGTACCGTGGGCTGACTGGGGAATTAAACAGATATTGCGGTGAGATTCGCCTCGGTGTTCGTGGTATTGGTGAATTACTAACAATCCCGCATATTCGCCCTGGGAACCAGCGTTTGGCTGCAAGGAAATTCCGGCAAAACCTGTGACTTCTGCCAGCCATTGTTCGAGTTGCACGAACATCATTTGATAGCCGCGAGTTTGGTTGCGGGGTGCAAAGGGATGTATGTTACCAAATTCCGCCCATGTCACGGGAACCATCTCGGCTGTTGCATTCAATTTCATCGTGCATGAACCTAGGGGAATCATCGATGTATTTAGCGATAAATCCTTGGTTTCCAAGCGGTGCATATAGCGCAACAGTTCGGTTTCAGAATGGTAGCTGTTGAAAACTGGATGGGTGAGATAACTGGTTGTCCGATCGCAAAAATCAGGTAACATCATATAGGAAGTGAAGGCGTCTGCATTCAGCGGAACGCTCAGAGAATTCTCGCCGTCACCCCTGATATAATCCTTCTCCCGTGCAAAGATTTTCCACAACTCTTTGACATCGCCCGCCGTGACAGTTTCATCCAGACTAATCCCCACGGTTGTTTCATCGAACACTCGCAGATTAATGTGGCGATTTTGAGCGGCTTGTAGAACTTCCGATAGCGGTTTATCTCCCAATTCTACCCGGAGAGTATCGAAGAAAGGTCGATCGCCAATTGCGTATCCAAAACTGGAAAGGCCAGATGCTAAAATTGCAGTTAAGCTGCGTACTTGTTCAGCAATTTGTTTGAGTCCAGACGGGCCGTGATAAACAGCATACATACTCGCCATGACTGCTAGCAAAACTTGGGCAGTACAAATATTGCTAGTTGCTTTTTCGCGCCGGATATGCTGTTCGCGAGTTTGCAAAGCCAAACGTAAAGCAGATTTGCCGTTAGCATCTTTGGAAACGCCAACAATTCGCCCTGGAACTTGCCGTTTAAACTCTTCTCGCGTCGCGAAATAGGCTGCGTGGGGCCCTCCGAATCCCATCGGCACTCCGAAGCGCTGGGTGCTTCCTACGGCTATGTCAGCGCCGAATTCGCCGGGGGGTGTGAGGATGCAAAGACTCAAAATATCGGCGGCTACTGTGACTAAGGCGCCGGCTTCGTGTGCCGATCGAATAAAATCGCTATAGTCATAAATTGCGCCATCGGTGGCTGGGTATTGCAGGAGCGCGCCGAAAATTGTACGATCGCACTCAAAGCTTTGATGATCGCCGACAATCACTTCAATTCCCAGCGGTTTAGCCCGAGTTTGCACCACTTCGATGGTTTGAGGGTGACAATCTTGCGAGACAAAAAACGCTTTTGCTTTATTTTTATTAGCGCCGTAACTCACCGCCATAGCTTCCGCCGCAGCAGTCGCTTCATCCAACAAGGAAGCGTTAGCAATTTCCAAACCCGTGAGCTCGATTATCATGGTTTGGAAGTTCAGCAAAGCTTCTAATCGCCCTTGGGCAATTTCGGCTTGGTAGGGAGTGTAGGCTGTATACCAGCCCGGATTTTCGAGGATATTGCGCTGGATAACTGGGGGTGTGATGCAGTTGTGATATCCTGTCCCGATGTACGATCGAAATACGTGATTTTTAGCAGCAATTTCTTTCAATTCTGCCAAAGCAGCGTACTCGCTTTTGGCTGCGGGAAGTTGTAGGGGTTGATTCATGCGAATCGCCGCTGGAATCGTTTTGTCAATTAACTCATCGAGGCTGGAAATACCCAAAACATCTAGCATTTGCTGGATTTCGCTGGGTGTTGGGCCAATATGTCTTCCCGCAAAACCGTCGATGGGGGAAAGGTTTTGCTGTTGGTTGGGTTCAATTTGCGGGCTGTAGAGTACCAAGGCTGATTCTCCTGAATGGATTTCTTATTACTTTGTAACATTTCGCAAAGAGAACAAGGAAGATTTTCTGCGTCTATCAAAGTCCGACAGGGGTTGAAACCCCTGTCTCATAGCAGAAGTCGTCTGAAGACGACTGTAGATTAAAGTCGGTGGTTGAAACCGCAAAGCGAGTTAAACGAAGTCTGCTTTAGCTGGCGAAGAGATCAAAGGGGTATTTAAGTCGGATTTGGTATCAGTCGTCTTTAGACGACTTGTGCTAAAAGCCCCGTGGGTTTCAACCCCTGGCGGATTGTGGAAGAATCAAGGAACCCCATGCCCTGTTTGCCCCATGCCCCATGCCCTGTTTGGCCCATGCCCTACTCCCCTTCTACCATTTTGCGATAGTCTTGAACCGACAAAGCATCATCCGCATCGCTAGCGTTGTCAACGCGCACTTTCAGAAACCAGCCAGCGCCGTAGGGATCTTCTGCCAAGTTTTCGGGAGACTCTATAATGTCATCATTGCGTTCTACGACTGTACCAGTCACAGGCGCTTTCAAGTCTTCAACTGCTTTCACTGACTCGACTGTACCGAATGGTTCGCCCTTTTCCAACCCTGCACCGACTTCAGGCAAATCTAGAAACACAATATCACCGAGTTGGTCAACTGCAAAGGAACTGATGCCGATCGTGGCTATTTCCCCTTCGAGTCGGATGTATTCGTGAGTGTCTAGGTATTTTAGGTCATCGGGGTATTGTAGTGCCATGTTTTTTCTCGCAATGAACAAAGTCTCAATTAAATCTTATTAAATTATGGGCATTGAGTTATGGCAAATTGGAATAAAAAAAATATGAACCTTTTACTTTTCGGGGAATTCTCTGTCCAACGAGTCTTTAGCTCTATAATTTTTATCTACGCTTTTCTGTGTCTTTACGCAGTCTTTTTTTCAGACAGGTTGATTTTTCAACCTCCCGCTGCTGGCTACCAGGATACCAGCGAAATCATTAAACTTAGCTCAGCTAATGGTCTGAAAATTTCTGCTGTTCATTTTCCGAACCCCCAAGCCCAATATACCATACTTTACAGTCACGGCAATGCAGAGGATTTGGGATATATTTGGTCGGTTTTGCGAGAGATTCGAGATAGCGGGTTTGCTGTATTTGCTTACGATTATCAAGGTTACGGTACGAGTCAGGGAAAGCCTTCTGAGTATAATGTTTATCGCGATAGTTCGGCGGCTTACGGTTATTTAACCGAACAGTTGCGAGTTCCGCCTAAGCAGATTATTGTGTACGGACGTTCTGTTGGTGGCGGGCCGGCTATTGATTTGGCTTCGCGGCAATCTGTGGGCGGTTTGGTGGTTGAAAGTTCGTTTGTTTCGGTTTTTCGGGTGTTGACGCAGATTCCGCTTTTGCCATTTGATAAGTTTGTGAATGTTGATAAAATTGGTAAAGTACGATCGCCCGTTTTAGTAATTCACGGTAAGGCAGATCGGGTGGTGCCGTTTTGGCACCCAGAGCAGCTTTTTGCGGCTGCTAAGCAGCCGAAACTTAATTTTTGGGTCGATCGCGCCGGACACAACGATTTAATGGAGGTCGCTGGCGATCGCTATGCTACAACTTTGCGAAGGTTTGTTGGTGCGATCGCCAATTAAGTTTGCAGTCAGGACTTGAGTCCTCAGAAAGAAGGACTGATATCGTTTCCGGTTGCATCGGAATGATTTAACCGCAGAGAACGCAGAGGACACAGAGAGAATAGAGAGATTAACAATTCCCATGCTACCGGATTTGATATGAAGTCCGAACGATCGAACCTTTTTTTTCGATTTATTTAAGGTTGAATGAAAATGCCGATCGCATTATGGACTCTCGCAGCAGTAGACGGCGGGCGATCGAGCAAACTGCCTCCCAAATACAAACTCGTCGAACTTCCCCCATCCAAGTTTAAAGCCTCCACAGCACCCATTTGCTGCAAAATCTGCGCCAGTTCCGCGAAATTTGGGCCGGCCCCGCCCGCGCGGTTGTGGACGGCTACAATGAGTAAATTCCCCGCAGCCGTTCGCCCGATCGCACTCCGAATCGCTGTCTGTCGAACATACGCATCGCTAAACCCTTCCGCCTTCGCATCCACAGCCACTCGACTGTTTTGTACCAACACCGGCCCGCCACCGAGAATGTAGGGAAAGCGGTTGAAATCTGCCGGAATTGTATTAGTTTCTAAACGCAATAAAGTACCAACCGCCAATTGAGATGCAGGGGACAAATCGGAACGCAAAGCTAAAATATAACCGTTCCCTGGAATTGGAAAATTGGTTTTTCCCGTGGCACCTCCGGGGGATTGACTGACAACTCTATCGCCCGCAACTGTGACAACTATTTCATCGTCGGAAAACGGAGTATAAGTCCCTCCCCAATCGGGATTGTAACGACCGATTCCAGATTCCACGTAGGCACTATTTAACTGAGAAATAGATAAACGTTGATTCGCAGAAGTTATTAAAGTTTCTTGCAAAGTCAAACGATCGATCGCAAATTCGCCTCGATCGTTCCAAGCGATCGCCCCGCGATTCAATATCGGCCCGGAAAGCCATTTCGTATCCCGCCGAATCGCACCTAAAGCTAGTCGATTGATGCGATTGAAAAATCCGGCATTAATTGCAGCAGCCGTTCCCGAAAGTTCCGCTGTTTGTAATAAAGGTGCACTACCTTTCTCTGTCGGCGGATTGCTCAACAACGGTCGAATTTTGATGCCGGATTGACGCGGATTCACTTCTAAGGAATATACCGGGAAACGCGCTGTTCCTAAATTTTGATACTGTTGTCTCCATCGAACTCCCGCCGCCCAAGCAATGTCTTTTTCTACTAACGAGTCGGGGCGAATGTCGATTACTAATCGATGGGGATTTCCTAAACTGAAAACTTGCGGCCGCCAACCTAAGGGAATTTGTACTTTGATTCTGGTTTGATTCCCCGCAGGTTCGATTTTTAGCGATCGCAATTGCTGACTGGTTGCAAAAATGCGATCGCCCAAAGTGCGATCGACTTTGGCATCGATCGCGATCGACCATTCTTGACTGGCGATCGCCTGTATGGGTGCTAGCGGCTGCGAGAATGCTGGTTTTGTCGGGTCGTCTGGTGTTTCGAGGTTTGGTGTTACGGGGCTGACCTGCAAAGGGATAGCGGGTTTTGTGGGGTCGTCTGTTGGTGATGGGCTGGGTGTATCCACAAAGTTAACTTGCCACGGGGCGGCGCGATCGAGATCTAGAACAATGCGATCGCCCGTTTCTCTGGCTGCTTGCCGAATTCCGGTGACATTCGCAGGTTGAGTGGTGATTTTTAGGAGATTATTGTCGATCGATATTTGCCAGCCGGCAAGTTTAGCAAAATCGGTAATATCTAAGTAACGATACGCACCAGTCGATCGCACTGTCAAACTTTGAGCATTACTTAAAGATACGGAAAACCACTGTACAGGTTGTTTGGTACTGTCGGCGGTGGACAGCAAATCGACTCCGGCAGATTGCATTAAGCCAACATCCGCAATCCAAGTTCTGAAATTAGTAGAAGTGTTATTTGTTGGCTGCTGAGTCCAAGCTAAGGGCAGAATCCGGCCGTTGAGAGAGACTTGGCGGCCTTGTTTGATTGTGGCAACTGGTGGTATAGATTGAGTCATTAGTTTTAACTCAGACTTTGCACTATTTTTGGCCACAGGCAAGATGCCTGTGCCACTATCCATCAAGCTATTTGTGGGGTGGGCATCTTGCCCGCCCCCAGAGGCCACAGGCAAGATGCCTGTGCCACTATTTATCAAGCCTTTCTTTGTGGGGTGGGCATCTTGCCCGCCCCCAGAGGCCACAGGCAAGATGCCCCCAGAGGCCACAGGCAAGATGCCTGTGTCACCATTTATCAAGCCTTTCTTTGTGGGGTGGGCTTCTAGCCCGCCCTCAGTCACAGGCAAGATGCCCCCAGAGGCCACAGGCAAGATGCCTGTGCCACTCCGACTCTCTTGGGCTGTTGCAGGTTGATTCCAGACTGAGTACAGAAGGATCGTCGCCAGTACGGGCGAAATCGACACTGACAATATCCAGGGCCAAACACTCGATCGCCTTCTGTTAGCTGCTACTAGCCGTTTTTGTCTAATGTGCATTTTTTTATTCTGGAAACCTAAAACCATTAACCTTCAAAAATGCCTGCAATACAGCACAACGGTAAAAAAATCTAATTTTATTGAATAATCTTAATTTCTTTGGCTGTGTAGTTGGCTGTAGTTAGTTGCATAATATTAAGGCAGGGTTTAATTAGTTGTGAGCCTCGCTGCTACAACACTACTTGCACCTACTCACGCCCGCGAGCAGGTGTCTTTTATGTCTGGGGCGCTGACGAAAGCAACTAAACACCGCAGTGAACAAAATAAAGCTAAAGTTACTATTTACTGATGTTCGCTGCAAGGCGATCGAGCGGACTCAGGAAAAAACACGCAAAAAACTCGATCGCCCCCAATATATCTAGTTGCTGGGTAGCAATTCCTCAAAGGATCGCTGCTTGTTAACAGCAGCGTATTCTGCCAGAGATCTCCGAAGCGATTCGATCGAGATAATTTAAAATCTCCAAACAGGGTTTCCGCGTTACGTACAGGAAGCATCTACGTAAATTTTTATCGAATCAGCTTGCTATGTGCTGTTTTAAGATTTACTAGACTCCCACCGCTCGGCAGCATTCTCTCTCCGAGCTATAAAAACAAATCAACCACACAATCACAGAAATAACATTCAATCAACATGGGTAACACGATCGATCTAAACAGCAACGTGCATCAAACTGAGCGAGGAACTCCATTTGCCGGCCAAAACTGGTTAGTGGAAGAAAGAGATGCCTGCGGTGTGGGGTTTATTGCCAATCAAAGCGGCGAAGCTACGCACTCACTTATTCAAAAAGCCCTCCCAGCCTTAACTTGTCTGGAACATCGCGGCGGTTGCAGTGCAGACTCCGATTCTGGCGACGGCGCAGGTTTGATGACTGCAATTCCTTGGGAATTGTTGCATACTTGGTTTGCCGAACAGGGAATTGTGCCTCCACCACAGGAAAACTGCGGGGTAGGAATGATGTTTCTGTCTCAAGATGAAAGTCAAGCCAATACCGCGCGGCAGGTGGTTGAGGAAGTTGTGAAAGCACGCGGTTTCACTGTGGTGGGATGGCGGAAAGTTCCCGTTGTACCGTCGGTTTTGGGCCCGCAAGCACGGGAAAATCAACCTCAAATCGAACAAATCATTGTAAGTTCACCAAACTTAGCCGGAGATGAGCTCGACAGACAGTTATTTCTCGCCCGCCGCACGATCGGACACTCGCTATCGGATCGCCCAGGCTTCACCCGCCAAGACTTTTATAGTTGCTCTTTTTCTTCCCGCACGATCGTCTATAAAGGCATGGTGCGATCGGCAATACTCGGAGAATTTTACCTCGATCTGAAAAATCCCGCTTATAAAAGCGCCTTTGCCGTCTATCACCGCCGCTTCAGCACCAACACCATGCCCCGCTGGCACCTAGCCCAACCCATGCGCTTGCTGGGACACAACGGCGAAATTAATACGCTGTTGGGCAATATTACCTGGATGAAAGCGCGACAAGCGAATTTATCTCACCCGAATTGGAGTCAAGCCGACATCGACACCTTCAATCCCATTGTCAACTCCGAAAGCAGCGATTCGGCAAACTTGGACAACGTGATGGAAATGTTGGTGCACTCCGGCCGATCGCCCCTGGAATCGCTGACAATTATGGTGCCCGAAGCCTACAAAAATCAGCCGGATTTGGTTCCCTATCCCGAAATTGTCGATTTTTACGAATATTACAGCGGTATTCAAGAACCTTGGGATGGCCCGGCGCTGTTGGTATTTAGCGATGGCAAGCAAGTAGGTGCTACGCTCGATCGCAACGGTTTGCGTCCAGCCCGCTACTGCATTACTAAAGACGGTTTGGTAATTGTCGCCTCCGAAGCCGGAGTTGTCGATATTCCCGAAGCAGATATCGTCGAAAAAGGCCGCTTGGGGCCCGGACAAATGATTGCAGTGGACTTGCAAACCAAGGAAATTCTCAAAAATTGGCAGCTAAAACAGCGGATTGCGAAGCGCCACCCCTACGGCGAATGGCTCAAACAACACCGCGAAACCTTGCAACCTCAGCCTTTTGCCGAAACCGCAACCCTCGACTCGCAAGCCCTGTTAGCCACCCAAACTGCTTTCGGCTACACCGCTGAAGATTTGGATATGGTAATTGTGGAAATGGCAAGTTCTGGAAAAGAACCGACTTTCTGCATGGGCGATGACATTCCCTTAGCTGTGTTGTCAGAAAAGCCTCAGTTACTTTATAACTATTTCAAACAGCGGTTTGCTCAAGTGACAAATCCGCCGATCGACCCCCTGCGCGAGGGGATGGTGATGTCGCTGACAATGAATATGGGTTTGCGCGGCAATTTACTGCAAGCAACACCGGAAAATGCCAAGCTGCTAAAAATTGATTCCCCCGTACTCAACGACGGTGAACTGTCTTTCTTGAAAGACCAAAAGTCTTTCCCTGCAAAGCAACTGTCAACTCTTTACAAAATTACTTCCGGGCCTGCTGGCTTGGAAAGCGCAGTCGAGCAACTTTGTCAAGATGCTGTGGAGGCAATTCGATCGGGCGCAAGAATTCTGATCTTGAGCGATCGACCATCGCAGGAAAAAGGCGAATCTGCTGCTGTGGGATTGAGTGATGAATGCACTTACATTCCCCCCTTGCTAGCAGTTGGTGCAGTTCACCACCACTTAATTAGCGTCGGGATGCGGATGCAAACTTCGCTGGTTGTGGATACGGCGCAGTGCTGGAGCACTCACCACTTCGCGTGTTTGATTGGTTACGGCGCGATCGCAGTTTGCCCTTACTTAGCACTGGAAAGCGTGCGCGGCTGGTGGTTTGACACCAAAACTCAAAATTTGATGGAACATGGCAAGGTTCCCAAAATTACCGTCACTGAAGCTCAAGCTAAATATCGCACAGCGGTAGAAAACGGCTTGCTGAAAATCATGTCGAAAATGGGAATTTCGCTGCTGTCTAGCTATCAAGGCGCGCAAATCTTTGAGGCGATCGGGATTGGCGCCGATTTGCTCGATTTGGGATTCAAAGGCACTGTGTCTCGAATTGGCGGTTTAAGTATCGCTGAACTTGCTAACGAGGTAATGTCTTTCCACTCTCAGGCTTTCCCAGAATTACTCCAGAAAAAGCTGGAAAACTTCGGCTTCGTGCAGTACCGCCGAGGTGGCGAATATCACATGAACAGCCCGGAAATGGCCAAGGCTTTGCACAAGGCTGTGGCTACATTTAAGGCTCAAATTAATGGTAACGGCAACGGTAACGCGGCCGAAGTCTCTCCCGCCGCGAGCGGGGACGCTCGCACTGAAGCAAAAACGGCTTACGATCATTACGAGGTTTACAAAAAACAGCTAGAAAACCGCCCGGTTACGGCTTTACGAGATTTGCTCGACTTTGCGAGCGATCGCCCTTCCATCCCCATCGAAGAAGTCGAATCTGTAGCAGATGTTGTCAAACGCTTCGCCACCGGCGGAATGTCTCTCGGCGCTTTGTCGCCGGAAGCCCACGAAACACTCGCCATTGCAATGAACCGCATCGGCGGCAAATCCAACTCCGGCGAAGGCGGCGAAGACCCGATTCGATACAATGTGCTGAACGATGTGAGCGCGGCCGGTTTCTCACAAACCCTACCTCACTTAAAAGGTTTGCAGAACGGCGATACAGCCTGTTCGTCCATCAAACAGGTAGCTTCAGGACGTTTCGGGGTAACTCCTGAGTATCTGATGAGCGCCAAACAAATCGAAATTAAAGTCGCACAAGGTGCGAAACCGGGTGAAGGCGGTCAATTACCGGGGCCGAAAGTGAGCGAGTACATCGCCTATTTGCGCCGATCGAAACCGGGTGTCACTTTGATTTCTCCTCCTCCTCACCACGACATTTATTCGATCGAGGATTTGGCGCAGTTGATTTTTGACTTGCATCAAATCAATCCGAAAGCGGGTGTTTCGGTGAAGTTGGTATCGGAAGTCGGTATCGGCACTGTAGCAGCGGGCGTTGCGAAGGCAAATGCTGATGTGATTCAAATTTCCGGCCACGACGGCGGCACCGGTGCGTCTCCACTTAGTTCGATTAAACACGCAGGTTCTCCGTGGGAACTCGGATTGACCGAAGTTCACCGAGTGCTGATTGAGAACAAGTTGCGCGATCGAGTTTTACTGCGCGTTGACGGCGGCTTCAAAACTGGTTGGGACGTAATTATCGGCGCTTTGATGGGCGGCGAAGAGTACGGTTTCGGCACGGTAGCAATGATTGCCGAAGGCTGCATTATGGCTCGCGTTTGCCACATGAATAGTTGTCCTGTGGGCGTCACAACTCAACAGGAACACTTGCGGAAACGGTTCCCCGGAACGCCGGAACACGTGGTTAATTTCTTCTATTTCGTAGCAGAAGAAGTGCGGAGTTTGTTGGCGAAGTTGGGTTATAAGTCGATCGCAGATATCATCGGCCGCGCGGATTTGCTGAAGATGCGGGATGGGGTGAAACTAACTAAAACTCAAGCGATTAATTTGGATTGTTTGACGAAGTTACCGGATACTAAGGGCGATCGATCTTTCTTAGTCCACGGCGACATTCACACCAACGGGCCTGTGCTGGATGACGAATTGTTGGCGGATGTTGAGATTCAAAGTGCGATCGGCAATCACGGCACTGTCAGCAAGAATGTAACATTGGTAAATACCGATCGCACTGTGGGAGCGCGTTTATCAGGTGCGATCGCGCTGCAACACGGCAACACAGGCTTTACTGGTGAAATAGTCCTCAACTGCACAGGTAGCGCGGGCCAAAGCTTCGGCGCGTTCAATTTACCGGGGATGACGCTGGTACTGTCTGGCCAAGCTAACGACTACGTTGGTAAGGGGATGCACGGTGGCGAAATTGCGATCAAACCGCCCGCTGGTGCGACGTATGATGCTGCCGAAAATGCGATCGTCGGTAACACTTGCTTGTACGGCGCGACGGGCGGAACCCTGTTAGCTGCGGGTAAAGCGGGCGAACGGTTTGCGGTGCGTAACTCAATGGCGAAAGCAGTCATTGAAGGTGCAGGCGATCACTGTTGCGAGTACATGACTGGCGGCGTCATTGTAGTCCTAGGAAAAGTCGGCCGGAACGTCGGCGCTGGAATGACTGGCGGCTTGGGTTATTTCCTCGATGAAGATGGCAATTTCCCAGCGCACGTCAACGGAGAGATTGTGAAGATGCAGCGGGTTTCTACGGCCGCTGGTGAGGCGCAGTTGAAGGAGTTGATTGAGATGCAGTGCGATCGAACTAACAGCCAAAAAGCCGCGAAGATTCTCGCAAATTGGTCAGAATATTTGCCGAAGTTCTGGCAAGTTGTGCCGCCAAGTGAAGCAAATTCGCCGGAGGCTTCGGAGCAAAAGATTGCTGTGGAAGTTTAATTTTGCGGCTGGTTAAATAGATGAGGGGTGACGCGAGTTGCCCCTTTTTTGATAATTATTCTGGGTTTTTGAGTTGTAGAGTCGATCGCAACGCTGCGGTGTTATACTAAATGTCAGGTGTAACACCTGTTAACATAAGCAACTTTTAAAGCTATATGAAGACAGGTGTATTACCCGAGGACAAGTGTTTGAAGGTAAAGAGTAGAGATAATGGGTATTAATGTATGCGAGCAAACAAGCAATGCCTTCCAAAAAGCCTGTAATCACCATCCGAGTGAACCCCGAAGAATATGAGGTTTTGCAAGAATGGGCTGATTCCGAGTTCAGAAGTGTGCCCAGCTTAGTGCTGGCATTCGTTCGGAAAACGCTCTTAGAGCGCAAGCAGCAACACCCAGACTATCGAACTCAACAACCTAAATCTAAGTGCGACTCGTTGATTGGCAAATCACGGTAAACAGTCCGTACATAGCTAATCCAACTCTAACCAACAACGGAAAAGAGTTGAACTCTCGGAGAT
>NZ_JAEQDE010000206.1:0-2187 GCF_020737865.1 Microcoleus sp. PH2017_35_SFW_U_B | reverse complement strand
TCTAAGTGCGACTCGTTGATTGGCAAATCACGGTAAACAGTCCGTACATAGCTAATCCAACTCTAACCAACAACGGAAAAGAGTTGAACTCTCGGAGATATACAGGTGAAAACCCTGTCCATCAGACTCGATGTGAACCCTTATCTGCCCACGATGACCCGACTCGGTTTCGGGAGGTCGAAGCTGGGAACAGGACGCAATCAGACAACCGTTGCGGATTGACACTGGCGTTAATAGGAAGTCCTCACGGTGAAACCGAGCCTAGAAAAGCAACCTATGGGTAAGCAGGGCGCAACTTTGAAAAGCCTGACTTGATTGGAGATATTCCCACCGCATCTTTAGATAATAGCGGTAAGAGTCCAGGGAATCCAATGGTTGAATTGGCTACACCTAACGGGACATAACAATCTCTCTGAGGGAACGAAGAAAAACGGATGGAAGGTCTAGGGGTGGTCGAACCCCGATGTAGGCTCTTCCGAGCAGCGGAACTCCTTCAATTCGGGTAGGATGCAGCGTAATTGCTGCAAGGTGTTCAGAAAATACAAATTGGAGCAGAGTATGGTTAGGCAGGATAGAAATATCACTGAATCATGGATAAATCTAAAGTGGAAGCAATTCCGTCAAGGTTTATTCCGCCTGCAAAAGCGCGTATTCAAAGCGGTTCAAGTTGGAGACAGGCGGAAAGCGCGGTCTTTACAGAAACTTATTCTGAAATCTCGTGCAGCTAGATTATTGGCTATTCGTCAAGTAACGCAGCTAAACAATGGTAAAAAGACGGCGGGTATTGATGGCAAAAAATCCCTCTCATTCGAGGAACGATTTGCACTTGAGTCAGTCCTCAAGACCAATTACAACAATTGGCATCACAGCAAGCTTCGGGAAATTCCAATTCCTAAAAAGGATGGGACAACCCGAATATTGAAAATACCTACCATAGCAGATAGAGCTTGGCAGTGCCTAGCAAAATATGCCTTAGAACCAGCCCATGAAGCCACTTTCCACGCTAGGAGCTACGGGTTTAGAACTGGACGTTCGGCACATGATGCTCATAAGTACATCTTCGACAACCTTAACTCCCATGCCAAAGGAATAGAAAAGCGAGTTATAGAACTCGATATCGAAAAATGCTTCGACCGGATTAACCACTCAACAATAATGGATGAACTCATCGCCCCCAAAGGGTTAAAGCTCGGTATCTTCCGATGCCTGAAAGCAGGAGTGAACCCAGAATTCCCCAAACAGGGTACACCACAAGGGGGAGTAGTTAGCCCACTCTTAGCTAATATCGCGCTCAACGGGATAGAAAGTATTCACAGATACAAAGCCAATGGGCGAACCAACGAACCATCAATCCGCTATGCGGACGACATGGTAATAATACTCCGCCCCGAAGATAACGCGACAGAAATACTTGAAAAAATTAGCCGATTTTTAGCAGAGCGAGGAATGAAGGTAAGCGAAAAAAAGACCAAGATAACCGCCACGACAGATGGCTTTGATTTCCTAGGCTGGAACATTAGGGTTCAGAATAACGGCAAGTTTAAATGCACTCCATCAGTGGGTAATTTTAAAGCTTTCCGTGAGAAAGTAAAAGGCATTGTCAATAACTCGAATTATGGCGCTAAGGTCAAGGCTGAAAAATTAGCTCCCTTAGTTAGAGGCTGGAGGAATTACCATCGTTTTTGCAAGATGGACGGGTCAAGGTTTTCCCTGTTCCATATCGAAACAAGAGCATATAAGGTATTCAACAAGGAATCCAAACAAAACCGCTACTCTAGCAAGAAATTACTAGATAAAGCGTTCCCATCGGTACCTTCCTCCGAAAATAAGCACATCAAAGTCAAGGGTGAGAAATCCCCTTACGATGGCGACTTCACCTACTGGAGTAAGCGTAACAGCAAGCTCTATGACGGGGAAACCTCTAAAGCTCTTACAAGGCAAAACCATAAATGTGCATCCTGTGGGCTGAATTTCACAAGTGAGGAGCGGATAAACCTGCACCATATCGACGGAAATCATGCCAATCGGAAAAAAGCGAATCTTGAAGCAATTCACGAGAGTTGCCATGATTATCTACACATGAGCAAAGGCGTAAGCCAAGAACATCGGGAGCCGGATGCGGTGAAAATCGCACGTCCGGTTCTAACTGAGAGGGGCGGGGAATAATATCCCCCCTCGACTCAACCA
>NZ_JAEQDE010000109.1:0-32192 GCF_020737865.1 Microcoleus sp. PH2017_35_SFW_U_B | reverse complement strand
GTCGCTATAAGGTTTTTCTATTACTGTATCATCAATACTCAGTATTCCTCCTTCTAAGGTGATAATATTCTGAGCTGTCTCGAATAAATCTTTCGGTTCCTTTCTCTTAATAAAAATCGATTGATAGAATCATGCGAAACATCTCCCAATATTTCTGCTAACCTATTATACCCCCCAAACTTTGGTTCTAAGAGCAAAAATAAAATATACTTTTCGGCGTTGCATTGTGCTGCCGAGGGTTTGGTAGTTTTTCTCATTGTCAAATACCTGGAAAGTAGACTACTCATATTGATCGATGCACTATTTTGTGATTTTGTCAATGCGTAAGTCCTAGATATTGATTAACAAAGGCACATAGAGATAGGGTATCGATCGATTGCCCCGGCAAACGTTCCGGATTCAATCCCTGTAAAAGCCCATCCGTCAATACGCTATAGGAACCACTTGCCAACTCGTAGGCCGGTTCGATCGCCTGGGATGCGGCCACAAAACAGCGACTAAGTAGGTCGGCACAAAAAAACATAACTATGTTAAGATAAGTAAAGAAAAAGAATATATCTACTGAGGTAATTCAATATATGGGTGCTAGATTAAGGGTATTCCTGACTCAACAGCAAGACAAAACTCTCTTAAAACTGAGAACTGCGGATGTACCACAAAAAGTCAAAGACAGAGCAGAAGTAATTAGATTAAATGCACATGGCTGGTACGTTGAAAAAATAGCTGCTCATTTTAACTGGACTCCACAAACAGTGAGAAAGGTTTTACATAAATGGTCGCATCTAGGCATGGAAGGGCTTTGGGAGTCACCTGGTCGAGGAGCCCTTCAAGTGTGGAAAGAGGAAGATATAGAGTTTTTAAAAGAATGCCTCAAAAACGAACCACGTACATATAACAGTCTTTAATTAGCCCAGAAATTAGAAAAAGAACGTTCTGTTAAACTAAGTGCTGCTCGATTAAGACGCATACTAAAAAAAAGGTTTATTTGGAAAAGAGCGAGAAAAAGTCACAAAGGAAAACAAGACCCCATAGTACAAGAAACGAAGCAATCCGACTTAGATATGTTGCAATTAGAGGCAGCGGCGGGAGGAATTGACTTAAAGTATTTAGATGAATCAGGGTTTTGTATGTGGAGTGAACCAGGTTATACTTATTACCCAATAGGTGAGCAAAAACGGTTAGAACAAACGAAACGGCGTGGTCGTAGACTAAGTATTGTCGGACTTCTTCAACCTGACATCAGTTTTGTCTACGGTTTGGTAATTGGAGGTGTCGATCGAAAAGCTTATATCAAAATTATGGAACTCCAAGCCCAGGAAGCTGCTGAGATTGGACGACCGAGAGTAATTGTACAAGACAACGGCCCAATACACCGATGCAAAGAAGTCCAAGAGTTATGGCCACATTGGGAAAAGCAAGGTTTATATATCTTCTTTTTACCCAAGTATTGTTCGGAAATGAACCCCATTGAATTGGAGTGGCAACACATTAAGAAAGATGAGTTGGCTGCGACATTTGTTTGATGATGAATTAGAACTCGCCTACGCCGTAATTCATGGAGTAGAAGCTAGAGGACAAAGGGGAAATTACACTACGCAACGTCTTAAGTTTAACTCCAATTAGGTAACTTAATGTTTTGTTACATAGAGTGGTTTTTTCCCGCCTACCTACTTAATGCTTTTGTTAAAACTCAGGAACTCGCCATGTCGAAAGGCTTCGATGACTTTGTTGCCAAACCGTTCCGAGAGGCAGTAATTTTCGAGAAGATGGCGCGACCTTTGGGAGTTCGCTATATCTATCAAGAGGAGTCGCCGAGGAAGTCCGAACAGGATGAGCCTGTTGTGCAACTGACTTCTGAGTCGCTGTCTGTGTTGCCGAGGGAGTCGATTGAGAAGCTTTATAAAGCAGCCGCTTGTGGAGACGAGCAAGCGGTAAGGCTGTTGATTGAGCGAGTTGCGCTGTCGCAGAAGCAAATTGCTGTGGCTCTGACTAAATTAGTTGACAATATGAGCTTAGATATTATCAGCGATTTGACTCAGAAGTGCATTTCGGCCGATTGTACGATCGCCCAATCCCAAGACAGTTCTCAAAGTTAACTCCCTGTTTAGAACCCGTACCTCATACCATTTTTCTAAAGATCCGATAGAGATCGAACACGACAAGACATTGTAATTTATACACTTTCCCTGTTTGCTAAAGTCTGTCATAACTTAAAAAAAATGGTATTAGCGCTCTTTCGTCACTTTCATGAGAGTAAATTCTCGAAGACACGACAGCAAAGGATCTCTTGCCAAATGCTCCCAACGCCAGCAAGGTGTTAGAAAATCGCTCCACAAAACCATACCAGATTAGCATTATCAAATTATGGTCAGATTTTTCCTTTCTTAGAGTGATGAAAGAGCGTTAGTGGGGTCAAGCAGCGATCGCGAGTGGGACTTGGGCGGTCAGCGCTTCATATTCGGGGAAAGAGTTTGTCTTTGGCGATCGGGAAGCTGCACCAACATCAGCATCAACACGATCGCTAGTACCGCCAACGCCCGAAGCTGTATTGCCAGCACCAACACCACCATCACCCGAAACACCCGCAGCAGAACCCCTCCCCGTTCAATTCACGGAAAGCAGCCTGACTCACTGACTTCAAGTACCCGATAAAGAAGCGACGGTCGGGTTTACCGTTGATATGTCCGTCAAAGAGCTTTCGCGGGACGCGAACTTTCCGCGATCGACGATCGCAGTCTGCTACTTACCCGAGCCAACAAGTATAAATTAATACCCTAAAATTTTTTAAAAAAGGATATGTGTAACAGGAAATAAAAATTAATAAATTTTTAAAGATCGAAAGTTTTTTTTTAGCGCAAATTCAAGTAATCTGTATCTTGAGGTTCAAAACCAGCCAGACCTAGCTATTTTTAGCTTAAATGGCCGATTTAACTCAAATTCCAGGAATTCAAAGCCTCTGGGAAAAAACGTCTGGTGATTCTCAAATTTGTGTAGCGGTACTTGACGGCTTAGTAGATCGGACTCATCCTTGTTTTGCCGGAGCTGACCTGAAACGGCTGCCGACATTAGTGCAGGAAGAAGTCTGCGTTACCGGTGCGATGTCTTTGCACGGTACTCACGTTGCCAGCATAATCTTCGGGCAGCACGGCTCGGAGATACCGGGAATTGCTCCTAGGTGTCGGGGATTGATAGTTCCGATCTTTTCCGATAACCGCTCTCGGGTGTCTCAGCTAGACATGGCTCGCGCGATCGAAACTGCTGTGAATGCCGGCGCTCACATCATCAACATCAGCGGCGGTCAACTTACCGAAATAGGTGAAGCCGAAGGCTGGCTGGAGAGTGTTGTGGAACTGTGCAGCGACAACAACGTATTAATTGTGGCTGCTGCTGGGAACGACGGCTGCAATTGCTTGCACGTCCCCGCAGCCCTTCCGGCAGTCTTGGCAGTGGGAGCAATGGACGATCTCGGTCGGCCTCTAAACTTCAGCAACTGGGGAGAAACCTACAGCAATCAGGGTATTCTCGCCCCAGGAGGAACTTAGATGTATTTTACGATCGCTCTCTAATTTTTGCGCTAAAAAAATTTATTTGACTATTAATAAAATTAATAGTTGATTTTTTCGCGAGCTATCTATACTATATATAAGTTAATATTTTCATTCACACTTTTAGAATAGCTAAAATTCGATGATGAAACAGCCCCGCCCTCTGAAATATGATTTTTATAAATTTTACTTGACAGATTTCAAATGTTACTGTACTGTTGTAAAGGTATAGAGATACCAGTCAAACGGTAAGGTACATCTCAAAAACTTGATAGTCAACTAGATGATCGGATCAAATAAACTTGTGACTAAGATTCTCAGAGTCCGTATATTTGATCGTAAAATCAGTTGTACCGGGTACAAATAAATCTAAAATCCTTATCCTGCTTAGGCTTATCTATTTTAGACTTATCTGTTATTTAGGGAGATGTCTATTAAGTTTGACTCTTGGTAATCCTGAAATATCAGGGCTTTGATAACGATGGATTAACCGTTTTACTTCGTAATTATCCTTGCCATGCAGAACTACTTGATTCTTTTAAAACGATAGTCCGGGCTATTTTTAGATAGCCAAATGGCTTATTTTTTATAACTTTGAGCCACTACGAATAATTAAATCAATTTAATTTTCGTCCCTGACTTGTATTTGATTCAAGAGTTTTATACTCGTAGCCTTGTAAAACTTGTATTATGGTTCCCCTAACTGTTCCGAGTCTTGTTAAATGTTAGATACATTAAGCACCATATCCCAGGGAAATAATAGTATTTGTATTGCCGTTTTGGATGGCCCTGTCGATCGGAATCATCCTTGTTTCCAAGGTGCAGATTTAACTTATTTGCCCACCTTAGTTAAAGGGGAAGCTCAAACTAATGGCAATATGTCCATTCACGGAACTCACGTTGCCAGCATTATTTTTGGGCAACCGGGTAGTTCGGTGGAGGGAATAGCTCCCCGATGCAAGGGAATAATAGTGCCGATCTTTGCCGACGATCGCCTCAAAACTTCCCAGCTAGATTTGGCTAGGGGGATCGAGCAAGCAGTCAACGCGGGCGCTCACATTATTAACATCAGCGGCGGTCAACTGACCGAAATAGGCGAAGCCGAAGGCTGGCTCGAAAGTGCCGTGCAACTGTGCAACGACAACAACGTTTTAATCGTGGCTGCGGCTGGGAACGACGGTTGCAATTGCTTGCACGTACCAGCAGCATTGCCGGCTGTTTTGGCAGTTGGAGCAATGGATGATTTCGGTCGGCCTCTAAATTTTAGTAACTGGGGGGAAACCTACAACAATCAAGGTATTCTAGCCCCAGGAGAAAATATCTTGGGAGCAAAGCCCGGAGGAGGCACTAGCCGACTTAGCGGCACGAGCTTTGCCAGCCCGATTATTTCAGGCGTGGCTGCTTTGTTACTCAGTCTGCAAATTAAGCAGGGAGAAACGCCCGATCCGAGCAAAGTGCGAGAGGCAATTTTAAAAAGCGCCTTACCATGCGATGCCGACACAGAAAGTGCAGACCGCTGTCTAGTTGGCAAGCTCAACATTTTGGGTGCAAGTTATTTAATACAAGGAGGAAAAATGTCAGAGCAATTAGAAGGCGTCGAAGCTGCTGGCTGCGGTTGCGACGGAACAACTCCAACAGTTTTAGAAGAAACCGTACAACCCCAAGAGCAACTGCCAGAAAGTTTAGAAACCGCACTGCTTTCTTCAGAATCTCTCCCACCCATCCCTGAAGCTTTACTAACTCCCACGCAAATTCGTTCATTTAGCAGCCCCAGCAATTCTATTATGAGCAACAACCGACCCACCGGCATCGCCGCCAGCCAAGCACCCAGCGACCTCGAAAATGTCCAGCTTATCTACTCTTTGGGAATATTGGGTTATGACTTTGGCAGCGAGGCAAGGCGCGACTCGTTTAAACAACTGATGCCAGCCTATGAAATTGACAATACCGCCGTGCCGGCCAACCCCTACGATGCCCGCCAAATGGCAGACTATCTGGAACAAAACCCGTCAGAGGCAAAGGCTTTAATTTGGACGCTTAACCTGGAATTAACTCCCATTTATGCCATTGAGCCTGTCGGCGCTTTTGGCCGCGATGTGTACGGGATTTTGCAAGAATTTTTGGCCGGCCAAGTAGAGGCGGAAGATAGCGAAGATTATGTGGAACGAGTCAGCATTCCGGGGGTGCTCAGTGGCAAAACGGTTAAACTATTCTCCGGTCAAGTAGTGCCGGTGATTGAACCGCACAACACGCGAGGGATGTATAGTTGGAAAGTCAATACCCTCGTCACGGCTGCTTTAGAAACGGTACGGACTACCGCAACAGAAGCGACCGAAGAAACGATGCGGCGCACCCTCGGAAGTTTCCTCAACCGCATTTACTACGACTTGCGGAACTTAGGTACCACTTCTCAAGACCGGGCGCTAAATTTTGCTGCTACTAACGCTTTCCAAGCTGCTTCTACCTTCGCCGAAGCAGTGGCCACAGGCATGGAACTCGACAGCATCACAGTAGAAAAAAGCCCCTTCTGCCGACTTGATAGCGATTGCTGGGATGTGAAATTGAAGTTTTTTGACCCAGAAAATAGTCGCCGTGCTAAGAAAGTTTACCGCTTTACTATTGATGTGAGCGATATGATCCCGGTAACGTTGGGCGAAGTGCGTTCTTGGTCTACTCCTTACTAATTTTTGGAGGTATTATGAAACTGCCGAAATTATCTGCACCTGTGAAAAGACCGGAATTAATTCACCCTCACCGCTCTGTCGATGTAGTGAACGGCCAGTCGGAAGAGTTGGTTAACATTCGCATCCATTTGATGCACGGGGCAAATTACAATGACCCGGCGGCGTTTGCTTACCGGAGCTATCAACAACTTAAAAGTTCTAGCTGTGGCTGCTGGGGCGGCAGGCGGTAAAAACCACTTTTCTCCTCTTTTTAGCCAAAAATAACGGCGGATTTTTAACCTAAAAAGTTTAGATATGAAATTGAAAACTTAGTTTTCCTATCCAATTCATATCTAAACTCTGAAGCCAGCAGGAATCAAAGTGATGACTAATCTCCTAAAAAATAGCCGACCAGTTCTGACCTTTGACGGGGTAAAGAGTTATGTTGCGCTCCCCCATATTTCCTGCGATCTAGGCAACAACTTTACTGTAGAAGCTTGGGTAAAAACTAAAACAACTAAGGGGGTGCAAAGGGTATTTTCGGAGCATCCTGCTTGGGGTTTTGGTTTATTTAACAGCCAGCTCCGGTTCACGGTTTATAAAAAAAAAATTACAACACTACCTCAGCTAAGCTTGTAGCAGGCACTTGGTTTCATCTAGCGCTGGTGTTTGAAGCTAACAGCAAGCTTCACTTTTACGTCAATGGTGAACTCGTGCAGACTTTGGTCGGCAGCCGGCGGTTCAAATCAAGCAGCATTAGTTGGGAAATTGGCAGGAAAAATTCTAAAGGTGCAGAATGTTGGAAGGGTCAACTTTCTGAAGTCCGCATCTGGAATAAATGCCGCATTCAAGCAGAACTTCAAGCTGATATGTCCCGCTGTTTGGCAGGGAATGAACCGGGACTAGCAGGCTATTGGCCTTTAAATGAAGGTGCGGGCAATACAGTTTGCGACAAGACTCAAAATGCTAATCACGGGCTCGTTCACGAGGCAACTTGGGAGTTGTCTGAAGTTCCCGCGATCGCCGCAGTAATTGAAACACAGGAGATGGTTACTATGACTAATGCGAATGCTCCACAAGAACGCTTGCAAACAGTCCTGAATTTTGACGGCATTGATGACAAGATTGATATTGATTATGCCAAGGAAATCAATCCCGCTACGTTCACCATTGAGGCGTGGGTGATGTTCATTGGCGGCGACGGATACCGATCGGTATTAACGTCGCGGGATGGGTCGGATGTGGATGGTTGCAAGGGCTATTTGTTCTATGCGACTCCCTCACAGAAATGGGAGTTTTGGCTGGGTAGTGGCGAAGTGGGAGCGAGTTGGATTGTTCTGGGTGGACCGGATATTGAGATTAATACTTGGGTACATTTGACGGGGGTTTACGATGGAAAATCTGATACAGCTCATTTCTATGTCAACGGACAGGAAGTGAGCAAAAAAGAGAATGTCAAGTTTAAAACAAATACTAAACGTCTTCTCCGTATTGGTGCGGGAACCACCGAGCAACCGGGTTACGGAGATTATTTGTTTAATGGAAAAATTTCTGAAGTTCGCCTGTGGAATAAAGTCCGCACCGCCAAGGAAATTCAATCGAAGTTAGTTCACCGTTTAAAAGGCGATGAAGTGGGGTTAGTAGGGTATTGGCCTCTGTCGGAAGGGTCGGGGACTTTGGCACGAGAGAAGGCGAAAAAACCTCAAAATGGCAAGATTTTTGGGGACGCAGTTTGGGGCCAGTCGTTGATGCCGATTATTGATGCGCCAGACGCGAAGGATCGGTTGTTAAATTCGACGGGTTTGGAAGATTACGGCTATTGGTGGAAGAAGTTGTCTGAGGCCCAAGCAGATAAGCCAAAGGTTCCTTTCCGCCGAGGGAGAATTTGGTCATAAGCAGCTATTGGGGTCTTTAATTGAAACTTCAATTTACCAAGTGCTACGGCATTGTGGGAGCCATTGAATAATAGGAAACATTTTTTAAAAGTTTCCTATTATTTCTGGAAATTGAAACATATTAATGGATGCCAAGCACATCCAAAATCGAGATTTTACATCTGTGTGTAAGTCTCGATCGTTGCTGATAGTTTAGTTGAAAATTGCTCGACTAAACCATCTTAAATTGCCGTAAATTTGCTCATCTTTCTGACAATAATCGGAAAAAAAAATCCAAAAATCTCTTGACTTTTATTCTGTTTTTGTTTATGATGGATGGCAGGTAAAAAAATAACTTTTCAGCCCAACAGCAGAAAAGTTATGAGCTCTCTAAAAAGTGAGCACAAAAACACCAACATACAACTCTCTTAAGGAGTCACAAAATGAACAGCAAAAAGAAAAACTTGAGACCGCAAGTATCTGCTCCTGTGGAACGTCCCGGAGCAGGCAGTGGCATTATTGGCTCTCAACCCTCTGGCGGGCTTAGTGTTTATGGTGGGGCAGAAGGAGCGATGTTCCTGATCTTCTTCTAACCCTAATATTTTACTAGCGTCTCTGCTGATGATCGAGCTGATTTTAATATCTTTCATGACATTATTCTTCCAAAAAATGTCACGAGGTAGAAATCTGTTTTATATCAGTAGAAAGCTAAAGATACCAAACCAGCCAGTACCTTATTTATTTCATAAAAGTGATTGGCTGGTTTCTAGTTAATGAGGAATGCTGTGTTATGAATCTCAAAGAATTTATCATCTACCTTGGCGAAAATCCCTACAAGTTTCTGGCTGCAAAAGAAAACGCAGATGCAATTATGGAAGAAGCAGGTCTTTCCGAGGAAGATCGAGAAGCTCTCAAGAGTGGCGATATGAGGCGAATTGGTTTGGCAATAGCAGGAAGCGAGCCAACGCAAGGTATACCCCTACTAAGCTAGTGGTTAAAATCTTGTCGCAGTCGCAGGTCAGTAAAATTGACAAAGTTTATCAAGCCCTATTTTTATTATTAAGGAGCTTGGTAAAGTTGTCAGGTTATAGTTAGGTAATAAAAGGCAAGTTGCACAATGACAAAAAAAGGCTCTCTGCTGGTGGTAGGCACCGGCATTAAAGCAGGCGGTCATCTCAGCGCTGAATCGCAATCGGCTATTAAGAATGCTGACAAAGTATTCTATGCTGATGGGAATCCTCTCAGCGTTTATCAAATTAAATCTCTTAATCCCAATGCTGAAACATTGAGCGATCTCTATGGAAAGGGTAAACCCAGATATGAGACCTACGCGCAAATGGTGGAAAGAATTATCACAGCCGTGCGGGAAGGTTTCCAGGTTTGCGCTATCTTCTATGGACACCCTGGGGTCTTTGCCAGTCCCCCTCATATCTCAATTCGTCAGGCTCGTAACGAGGGTTTTGAAGCGTTAATGCTGCCTGGTATATCCGCTGAAGATTGCATTTTTGCTGACTTAGGAATAGACCCCGGAGTATATGGCTGTCAGAGCTATGAAGCAACTGATTTTCTAGTCTATCGGCGAATCTTCGATCGGCGAAGCACTCTAGTGCTGTGGCAAGTAGGAGCAATTGCACAGGCAGATTATCAGGGCAAAATTTATGCCGAGCAACAGAAAGGGGTAGGTCTATTAGTAGAAACTCTTCTAGAATCATATCCTGCCGAGTATACAGCGATAGTCTATGAAGCTGCGACAATGGCAATCTTTGTACCTCGGATAGAACGTGTGGCGATCGCCAAATTAGGAGAAGCTGTATTGACCGCTATGTCAACTTTAGTAATTATCCCCGATCCCAAGTGGTCTGAACCCGATATGGAACGTGCAAAACGTCTAGGTATTGAAGAACACATTCTGAAAGGTAGAGAATTTAAGGAGAAACAATTTCAGGAAATCGAGTAGGATGCCTCGCGGTTGTTCGCATTAATTAAGATTTTTTCATATCCTGGGGATTCTGGCGATAAGTTGATACTGAAAATTGTGCGGTTTTCTAGATGTTTAGGATGATTAATCAATGACTGTTTACCCTACTGCATTAACCCATACCGAGGATAACTTACGCTATATAGGTGAACATAAGTTAGCCTTTGATATCGAACCGCTTTATCCCCTCGATTTGTTAGAGGAATTGGTGCGAATGCACGAGCGGGGGTGTGGGATAGCCTGCGGTTGCAATATATAGAGAGATAGGTTGTATCCCGCTCGCTTCTATCTCACCTTCGAGAGAATAGCTTCAGACAAAAAGGCAATTCAACAGACGTTCAATGCAGCCCTTAATTTCTTACGCCAAGTAGAGAAAAGACCTGAAGTTCGCATCAATTATAAACTATTACAGCAATTTATAGGCACTGGTTTAGAAATGGACAAGGTGCAAGGTATAACCATAGGCGTAGATGCAAGGCCCGACTTGACTGATACGCGATTAAAGATGGTTATTTTCATGAAAAATTATCCAGAAAAGATGTCAACCGCCATTGCAATGTGTGGGGAAAATCGAGATTGGTCGGCACTTTTGGCGAATAATAAGTTATTAATAGGTTTTGATTTCTTTCTCAATGGTCACAGTGCTATTGAAATTTATCCCAGCTTCGACCGAGAAGATTTACAGCGGGCTGACGTGCAGATGCTCCTCAAAAATATGTTGCCACCCCCTGCCCTACCGCTATTGGCTCAGTGTACATCATTTCAGTTTGGCATCAGCCCAGAAAATGAAAGTGACGCGCTATATTTCAACTGCCCACCCGATCCCAACTATTTTGTTGAGAATGTCAACAATGAAATGGCTAAAAAAGTCCATTCCTATTACCGACACCAGCCCTTCAAATACCTGCTTGTTGGTATTCCTCAAGCCGAGTTTTTTGAGCTGTCAATAGAGAGTGTGAAGATGTACTATTACATGACTGATTTGAAATAGGGATTTGAATCCCTAGCAAACCCCGCTAGCCTCGGCGCAAGCAACCCCACCGAATTTATGTTTACTGTTGGCTTTTGCTCATGCCTGACCTCATTGACAATTCTCAAGACTTGCAACAAATTCGCGATTTCTACAATCTCGTCGGGCAGTCTCCAACGAACCAAGGCTGCTTGCTTCGAGTGACAAGTTCCGATGCTGACCCTTTTCATGGCACTACTCTTTATTTAGCTGCTCAAGCTGGCATTAAACCCGGAAATTATGTCCTCGATGCAGGTTGTGGTACGGGTGGGCCCAGCATTGTTATTGCTCAGAGCATCGAAGATGTGACGATTGAAGGAATTAACTTATCAGAAGAGCAAGTTAACATAGGTCAGAAACTTGTGCAGGAAGCAGGACTTTCCGATCGCATTTGCCTTCAGGTGGCAGACTTTCACGACCTGCCCTTTGACAGTGGTATTTTTGACGTTGTAGTGTTCTTTGAAACCATCGGATTCTCCGACGAACTCAGACGGGTTCTGGCAGAAGCGTACCGGGTTCTGCGGCGTCAGGGAACTCTTTACATCAAAGATTTATTCCGCCAAGAACATCCCTTGTCAGAGCAAGAGCAGCAAAAACTTGCAAAATTCAAACAGGCTCAATTTCATAATGTTCCGCGCATCAGCGAAGTCAGTGAAGCAATTGAGTTAGCTGGTTTTCAGGACATCAAAGTGCGGGATTTGAGTGACGTTTTAATCAGTGCCCCGTTAGCTGACTTTCCCGCATTCTGCGGTGACATCAAGGCTCAGAAACCCTTCATTGTTCCAATCACCACTCGAAACATTAGCGGATCGAGTTCAGAATCCCCTGCCATGCCTAACCACGATTCCACACCCGTCACCCCCAGCCAAAGTGCCGGCACCGTCACCGCCAGCGTCCCCTCAAACCTAGTTTATGCTTTAGGAACCCTCGGTTACGACTTCGGCACTGAAGCGCGGCGCGATACCTTCAAACAACTGATGCCGGCCTATGAAATTGAGGGCACCGCAGTCCCCGCTAACCCCTACGATGCTCGCCAGATGGTTGATTATCTGGAACAAAACCCCTCGGAAGGGAAAGCTTTAATTTGGACGCTGAATCTGGAATTAACGCCAGTTTACGCCATTGAACCGAAAGGGCCTTTTGGGGCGGATGTGTATGAAACTCTCCAGCTCATGTTAGCAGGACAGGTGCTTGCCGAAGATAGCGAAGATTTTATTGAGCGGGTGAGTATACCGGGGAGATTGAGCGATCGCACGGTCGAGCTATTTTCAGGGCAAATAGTACCAGTAATTACTGTTCAAAATACCCGAGGAATGTATGGCTGGCGAGTCAATAGCCTGATCGCCTCCGCTTTGGAAACGGTGCGCGACTCTGACAGCGATACGAGCTCCGAAGCGATCGGGCGTTCTTTAACTAGCTTCCTGCACCGCATCTATTTTGACTTGCGAAATTTAGGCCAAACAGCGCACGATCGCGCCCTCAATTTCGCAGCAACTAATGCCTTTCAAGCTGCCTCCACCTTTGCAGAAGCGGTTGCTAGGGGGATGGAATTGGACAGCATTGAAGTGGAAAAAAGCCCTTTCTGCCGTCTGGATAGCGACTGTTGGGATGTGAAATTGAAGTTTTTTGACCCTGAAAACAGCAGTCGGGCCAAGAAAGTGTTTCGCTTCACTATTGACGTGAGAGATGCTATGCCCGTTACTTTGGGTGAAGTGCGATCGTGGTCTGTTCCAAGTTAGTTCGCTAGTTGGGGTTTTACCATCAAGGTAAGAAGGTGTTGTCACCAAAGAACTGGGTCTGAAGCCCCGTCCTTATAGGACGGCTTTAATTCTTTTCATTTTATGTTAATTGTATTGATAATAGAGGAAAGGACTTGGCTGGAAGATGTGTCATGCGTTCCATTGCAGCAGTCTGTAATCGATTTAGAAACGGCTTTTAAGAATTTTTTTGACTCTTGCAAACGGAAAACAAAAGGACAAAAAGTAAGACATCCTCGATTCAAAAAAAGAACAAGCAGTCAATCGGCAAGATTTACTCTTCGCGGATTTTCCATGAAGAAAAACGGTGGAGTTTACTTAGCCAAGATTGGAATTGTCAATCCAATATCGCCTGTGGGAGTTGCCGTCAGCACCTAGCTCGGTAACGGTAATCAAAGCGGTATGAAAGGCTAAATATGCCAGTCATAGAAACCAGTATCGACAAAGCTTGGGGATTTTTAACTTATTTTTTTCATACCCTGATTAAGCAACGCCGACTGTGCAAACCGCTATTTTCTGAGTTTTGTTGTAGAGATTGAACCCGTTCAATCCGAGGCAAAGAATCCAAGTGTCGGTATCGACTTAGGGATTAAAACTTTTGCCGTGATGAGCAACGGTGAGAAGGTCGAAAGCCCTAGCTATAAAAAGCCTTGCCGGAAGGTTCGCAAACTGCAACGCAAGTTAGCTCGTCAACCAAAAGATTCTAGGAGAAGAAATGTAACTCGCATTAGAATTGCCAAGTTGCACAATCAAATTGCCGATACTCGCAAAGACTTCCTGCACAAACTGTCAACCAAAATAGTCAACGAAAACCAAGTGATTATTTTGGAAGATTTGAATGTTTCTGGCATGGTGAGGAATCGGAAACTTTCTCGTGCGATTAGCCAGCAGGGATGGAGAGAATTTAGGACTCTCTGTGAAGCTAAGTCAGAGAAATTTGGCAGAGAATTCTGACCAAGCGACAATGCGATCGCATAATTGAGAAAAAAAACTCTAGGAACATAAAACAGCAACTCTTTTCAAAGCAGCATTTTTAGAAGCAAGAGATACGATATGCCTTTCCCGGGTAGTGCAACTGATAAATTTGGCAACCGCTTGCTAACCTATTTATCAGTTGCACCGCATCAAATACCGTCACTCCTCAAGCTCTGTATTACTTAAATATTGATACTGAGAGGGATTTTTGAAGGCTGCAAAAATCGATAAGACACAAGCCTTTGGGCATCTGCTTCGAGAATTTTTGCTTCGATGTCATTCAGGTTTACCTTGAATTTGTCGAAGGCTATTTTCAACTGCGGCTCGACAAAAGATGAACCGGGGTAATCGAGGAGGTTCGTATAGTAAACTGAACCCAGCAAATAAAGCACTTCTATTTGGAGTGATGCTCGCTCTAGCGGCGGTAGCGAACCCATGAAATTTTGCTGCTGTGCGGAGCTGGTAGGTGCTGGAGAATAGCAACCCAAAGGAAATGCTGGTGCGTAGGTCATCAAGCCGCTTTGCGGAAAGTTAACAGCAGCGTGTTGGGCGCTAGCTGCAAAGATAACCGTAGAGATGGCCTCTACTAAATAATCTAAGCTTGCAATCCGACCGTCAGCATTTTCGCCAATATAGCAGTGTCCTTTGGCAAACAATTCACCAGCCCAATTTTGCAGTTGTCGATCTGCCACTACGGACTTATCGCTAGAATAGTGCAGGCGCAGGTATTCGCCCACCCACTGATGGATCGCATCCCAAATTAGTTGTCCGTCATCTCGATAAGGATAAATCGGTAATTGCTGGGAATTATTGACACCCCGTTTTTCTAAAGTTCGGGGGAAGGCAACTTCATTAAAGTTAGCTAAGTGGCTCATCGCTTCTTTAATAGCGAGTTGGCCGTTACTGCCTATAGTGGCACTCAATAAGAAGTCTATAGGCCCTTCTGGTGCTAATAAATTCTTATGTGCGCCGTAATTAATCAAGATAGTACCTTGCAAGTGAGGTTTCAACAAAACCATTACAGGATGACTTTTATCGGTAAAGCAGCGATTAGTTGCCAGAACAAAAGGCTCAATAAATAAGTGAGTCTGAGCTAGGTGAGATATCAGCTCGTGGTAATTGCTATCTGCCATTTGCACGACGGTTTTAGCTGTCATCCAGTTGTCGCCATCTAGGGGCGTAAATACAGGATTGTTATCCCCCGGAACTTGCTGGCAGCGAATTGCTATTGGCCGTAAATTTCGATCTTGATATTGTTCGGGCGGTACTGCAAATAATGCGATTGGAGCATACATATACTTTGGCAACCCACCAATATCGCTATTGACTAAACTATCGAGCTTGGAATAATCTGCTAGATAAAGTCGCCCGGATTGCAGTGCTGCTTCTAGATTATCTTCATGCAGAATCTCTCCGTACTGTTCGCTGGTAATTAACAGGCGCTCGTCTAGTTCTTGGATTTGATTGAGCATTACAGGGTTTGGCCCTGCTACTTGCATATAAGCAAAAACTGCATCTTGTTGGAAATTTCCTACAGTTGCCGGTCTGATTGTTAACGGGTTGAGTAACTTTTCGTAATCTTCGAGAGTCGGATTGACAGTACCGCGTACAAGTATTTCCGTAGAATCAGCTTGCTTGTCAATTAATTCTTGTCCCAAACATCTAGCAATTCCTTGAAGGTGCTTGTATAATTCTCGATCGACTTCCTCAACTTCCTCAACTTCCTCGAATTGAGCGACTTCCTCAACTTCATCAACTCGGTCAACTTCATCGAGTTGCTCGCTTTTGAGATTTCGTGCAGATTTCACTTCTAAGTTTCCGCTGAGTTCAGCTTGTATTTCTCGATCTATTCGATCGAATACATTTTCAACTTCACTAAAATCCCCTGTCAAGGGAATGCTACTTTTAACCTTGGGGGATACTTTTCGCTCCAAGACTGATTCTAGTTTTAAAACAGCATTAGTTAATTCTGCTTGTCCCTGGGCTGCCCTTATTTCACGCTCGATTGACTCTAACGAATCAATTTCACTCTCGTTTGACAGCGAGTTTTTGAGAAGATTAGCCGACTTTTCAGCCTCGTTCAAAATACTCAGCGTACTCAACACTAAACTCACCCATTTCAGGCTGGGAAGTTCATCGGCTTTAGGCAGTCTAGGCAGGTTGCCGATCGGACTAAGTGGCACCTCAGTCATAGCTAGAGGAGCTAAAACTGTATAGTCATATTCGTATTTACCAGATACAATCAACCTGCGAGCCAAAGGAACCGTTGCTAAAAAAGTGACGAAACGGTACAGCGTTTGAATGATTTCTTGCCTGGAAAAAGACATATTTTGCTCCAAAAAAAAATATTACTAGATTGGGTGAATCGAGAAGTTACTAGATTGGGTGAATCGAGATTAGAGTCTTCAGTATTGGTTGGTAACAGTTTGACTCTTAATTTTGTATTAGTTGCATCAGTTGATATAGCAATCCTAAATCATTTGTGAATTTCTTACTCCCTCCTTTTGCTAAGGAGAGGGTTGGGGTGCCGGAAAAAATTTACGACTCCTGCAAGGATTGCTACAGATTTTTAGCTGCTTGCGACTGCTACCAATCAAGAACTGGCAAGTTGTCGGCTCGGGATTAAAGTTGAAAGCCCAAAAATCCACTGTTTAACGAACTCAGCTAATATAGCATACCTGCTGAGCAACATCAGAATTCTCCTCACAGACCACCATCAGGAAGCTCGCAGGTGAAAGAAAGTCGATCGCGAGCGTTGTGGATTGATGCTTCGTTGCAAGACGGCTTGCGCCAGAGAGCAATAGCGCCAGCAAAGGCTGGAAGCTAGTTCTCATCCTAGTTCTGTGCTTGAAGCCGTATAAATTAATACACCAAATAAATAAGAAAAAAGATGACTGCAAGCCGGAAACAAAAGTTAACAAAACTTTTTAGCTAAAAAGTTTTTTTAGGCGCAAATTCAAGTAATCTATCTTTTGAGGCGAACAACCAGTCAAATCTAACTATTTTTCCAGAAAACGGCTGATTTAATCCAAATCCTGGGTAATTAAAGCGAATCGGAAAAAACCGATGGCGATTTTCTTCCTTGTGTAGGGCCACCCACTCGACAAGCGGGTGGACTCAAAGCTTGAGACGGCCAAATATTTCTGATATTTTCCCTCTACAACTTATAACTGGCTTCAGTTCTTGCCGCTCCTGCACGGCTCCCCCAAACCTATTTACTTCATACCCAAAAATGGCAATTGAGGATCTTTTCGCCAAGTACAAAAAGCCCAACATCGTTATTATCATTACCGACCAACAGCGCGCCTTGCAGCACTATCCGCGGGACTTCATCTACAGGCTCCCCGCACTGAAGCAGTTGATGAGCAACGGTTTGAGTTTCGATCGGGCATTCACCGCCGCTTCTGCCTGCGCCCCCAGTCGCGCAACTTTCTTGACCAGCCAGTATCCGGCAAAGCACAAAACAACGGATACTGGTCAGCTACAGCCGAAGGAGCCTCTGAACACACAGTTGCCCAACCTCGCCCATGTCCTAGGGAAGGCTGGCTACAAAACACGTGCTTGGCTCGGCAAATGGCACCTTGGAGAAATTGATACTAGCCCCATCGAGGCTGGATTCACGGAATGGGATGACCCGGACGCAGGCATCACAATCAGCGATTACAACACCCTAGGTGGTGGCGAGGCAGATAACGACAGTCGTTACCTCGCAGATATGCTGAAGTTCGTGGAACGGCAGGACGAGAAGGCTGAAGATCCGTTTTGCCTGGTTGCGTCCTTTGTCAATCCTCACGACGGGTTCGTAGCGTTCAGAGGGCTGGGTGGCTCTGGATATGCAAGCAGTACCCTCACTGAGGCGATCGTGGAGCTGCCACGTAACTACAGGCAGCATCTGAACGAACACCTCTTGGATAACTTACACTCAGAGCCTCGCGCCCACGCCTCAGCGAGTTGGTGGACTTTCGCTAAACCTGGCTCTAAGATGCCTCCCAAGCACAGACCGCAGGATTATGTCAACTTCTACGCCTATCTCCAGATTTTGGTCGATCGACAAATCGAGCAACTCCTGGACGGTCTGGCGAAGCAGAATCTGATCGACAATACCCTGATTATCCGCTTCGCCGACCACGGTGAAATGGCTATGAGCCACGGTTTAGTTGAGAAATTCTTTAACGCTTACGAAGAAAGCATTCGCATACCCTTCGTGTTCTCCAATCCTGTAGCCTGGCCTACAGCGCAGACTACCCAATCCCTTGCCAGCAGCGTCGATTTGACTCCGACCATCGCCTCGTTGCTTGGTGTCGAGTGGCACAAACCGGAGGAAGCGATTCCAGCAACAGCCAACCCGACGATTTTTTACGGGCAAGATTTGTCGCCAATTCTCAACAATCCGACTTCCACTGTCCAGGAATCCATCCACTTTACATACGACGATAATCCAGCGGTTATACCTCCTCCAGAAGATAAACCGAAGCAGAGGATTTTGCACCCCAGTATCGTCCGAACGATTCGGACTTCCAAGTGGAAATATTCGGTCTACTTCAACGAACAAGACGAGGCGAAGGCTGAGGGTGCCGAAGGGGATTGGGAACTCTACGACCTAGAAGTAGATCCTTACGAGGACAAGAACCTAGCTGGTAATGGCGATCCCGAGATTAACAAGCAGCAGTGGGAATTGGAGCGGCAATTGCAAGATGCCATGAATCGCCTGGGAACTATGCCGACTGCCTTCAAATGGCCTCCCCAGAAGACCTTGTTAAGCCGAGGCGCACCCGCCACCAAACCCACCGATATCTAGAGCGCGAGCGCCGAAGTAAGGAGTCCCGCCAAACTAGGGAGAGGATGGTGTTTTCCCTCCTTTCTCTGATTTGGGCAATATTCGATCGATCAATTAGAAAAACTCAATTACCAGTTGGTTAACCTATGGAAGCAGTTTGGGATACGTTAAAGAATATCAATTACTCTGGCATACCGATTGCTAGAATCGCTATTGTGCTCGTTGTTCTAACCTTGACACAGACGTTAAGGCGATTTTTCGTAGCAGTCATTGTTAAAACTATTGAGAGTTTTACTAGCAAAACTAAAACAACACTTGATGATGAGTTGATTACAATTATCAAGCCTGCTTTAAGTTGGCTGATTCTGATAGGTGGATTTTGGCTGAGTAAAGAAATTCTGGCAGATAACTTAGGTTCTCAACTAAATCAAACAATCGGTAGCCTGCTCAACTATACAGTTATTTTCATAGTTGCCTATGTTATTTACCGATGCTCTTCTATTTTCGGTCAGATTATAGCCAACTTAGTGCTGCACACCGAAACAGAGCTCGATGAATTGCTCAGACCTTTAATGCCCAAGATTTTTCAATCAGCAGCAATTATTGTCTTTATCATCAAGATCAGCGAGGCATTTTTAGGACAATCTGCTGCTGCATTGGTGGGGCTATTGGGCGGTGCCGGTATCACTTTTGGTTTGCTGCTGAAGGATATTGTTTATGACTGGTTTTGTACGCTGATTATTTACTCCGACAATCTCTACCGAGAAGGTGACTGGGTGGGGATATCCGGGGTCGATGGTTTCGTGCAGATACTCAATATTGGATTCAGAACTACAACTCTACATATAACTAAGTGGGGTTCTATCATCAAAATGCCCAATTCCAAAATGATTTCTGGAATTGTCGAAAACTGGTCGCAAAATCCGGGTAAAGAATTAAAATGGGGCTTAGTCTTAACTCTCAAAATAGACGGCATTTCGGCGGGGCAAACGGCGCGGATTTGTGAAAAGCTTGAAGAATTGCCGAAGTACATTCAAGGCTTGTCTCCGTCGTGTACGGTGCGGTTCAAACAAATTGACAAAAATGCCCGGGTTATTGAAATTATGGCAGTTGTCAATGACGATAATTTCTACTTTGATGCTGAGAAAAACTTAAATCTAGCTATACTAGAATTACTCGAAAAAGAAGGAATAGATTTCCTACACGTGGAACTAAGAACGGAACCTGAAAAATACAAAAAGAGCCTGCAAGCAACCAACAATTGAGCATTCATGTTGGCTCGAAGTCAATTTAGAGTAACTGCTTGCTCGCATCGTGCGATAGCGGTTGAAAATCGGGTGAAGTACAGTTACAGTCCTAGCAGACATCTGTACTTGACTCCACTCATTAATGCTAAATTGCCTGCTTTTCTCTCGATAATTCAACCTCAAATATATCGGTCATCCAAGCATTTGAGGGAAAAATATCCCGCTCCGTTTAATAACAACGGGGATTCCTGCTAAATTTACCGCACTCGCACTCTCGGAAAGCCAAATGTCAACCGCCTCTTTAACAACTCTAATAACTATTCTGGATTGCCATTCTACTCTAAAAAATGATGGCGAAGATGTCATTCAAGGATTGACCAAAAGCCCAAAAACTTTACCCGCTAAATATTTTTACGACAGTCGCGGTTCTCAACTTTTTGAACAAATTTGCGAATTGCCCGAATATTATCCAACTCGCACAGAAGCCTCGATTTTGCGCCAATATGCTGGTGAAATCGCACGGATAACAGGTGATTGCGAACTCGTAGAATTAGGCAGTGGCAGTTCCACAAAAACTCGCCTTTTGCTAAATGCTTATCAATCTCGAAATTACTCCTGTAAGTACGTGCCTGTTGATGTAAGCGCCAGCATTCTCAAAGAGAGCGCCCTTCAATTGCAAGTAGAATATCCGGCTTTGCACGTTCAAGGGTTGATAGGAACTTACGAACAAGCCCTCGCTCAATTAACGCCTGCATCTTTGCCTGCGCGGATGATTTTCTTCTTGGGCAGTTCTCTGGGTAATTTCACGCCGCAGGAATGCGATGTTTTATTGAACCAAATTAAAGATGTACTCGCTCCGGGAGATTACTTTTTACTCGGCATTGACTTGCAAAAATCCCAGCAAATTTTAGAAGCAGCTTATAACGATTCTCAAGGTATAACTGCCGCTTTTAATTTAAATATGCTCGACCATTTAAACTGGCGTTTTCAGGGTGATTTTGATACTAATTTATTCACCCATCAAGCTATTTACAATCAACAAGAGAACCAAATTGAAATGTACTTGCATTGCCAAACAAGTCATGTAGTGAATTTAGAAAAGCTTGGATTGAATGTTACCTGGAAAACTGGCGAAAGTATCCTTACGGAAATTTCTCGTAAATTTGATTTAGACACTGTGGAAAAAGAACTAGACTCCAAAGGACTGAAAACCATAAAAAGCTTTACAGATCCCCAAAAGTGGTTTGGTTTAATTCTGTGTCAAGCCACTAAATGAATCACCCCGAGCCTTCGGTATTGTTTGGTTCCCAACTCTCCAAACAATACAAATTAATCTAGAAAATACGCAACCGCAGACGGCAGCACGTACTAGAACTATATTTAAAAATGTGCGTTCTCAATCGCGAGGTAGATGATGTGCTTTTCTTGTTTCAAGACTTGCTGTCAAAGTATTTGGATCGAGAAAGCGATCGGTACAAATTTCCCCAAAACGGTTGATTTGTAGTAAGCTTTAACACACCGACTTCTCAGAGCTTGAATAACCGCATTTTTTAGTAGGTTTCGGGTATAGTACGAGCCGCACTTTCGCTTGTCAAGAGTGCGTAACTCTGGTCTGATTCAAGTTAATTATTTCCTCGCCTCTATTGCTATAAAAGTAATATTTGGTGTATACTTATTTAAGCGGTTACAGCAGTGGGAGAACCAACAAAACTCTGTAACAGCCAATACCTTCTATGGAGCTATCTGAATCATGTGTACGAGAATTCTATACGTTGATGGAAAATCATTAAAATCGGCAACTGCAGCTGGTAACGTTGTGACCGGTCGCAACATGGACTGGGCAGCCCCGCTTGAAAGCGAGATTTGGGCATTTCCAGCAAATATGGAGCGCCAGGGGGGAACATACAATAATAATGGTGATAGTTCCTTTACGTGGACATCTAAGTACGGCAGCGTAATTACCTCCGCCTTAGACGCTTGCACTACCGACGGTATCAACACTCAGGGTTTGGTTGCCAATTTGCTGTTCCTGGTAGAATCGGACTACGAACGAGGGGACGGGGAAGAACAATTGCCAAAAATGTCAACTGCGGCATGGGCGCAGTACTTCCTCGATAGTTTTGCCACGGTCAAAGAGGCGGTTGTAGCGATGGAACCAGACAATTTGTTCGAGGTGGACGCGCCCGTCATACCGGACGGCAGCAATAAGAAAAGTACAGTTCACCTGTCAATTTCCGACGCAACTGGCGATTCCGCAATTTTCGAGTACGTAGGCGGCAAGCTACAAATCCACCACGGTAAAGATTATATCGTGATGACCAATTCTCCGACCTACGACAAACAACTGGCAATCAACGAATACTGGAAAAATAAGAATGGCATGATCGTGCTGCCCGGTACTAACAACGCCTCCGATCGATTTGCCCGTTGCTCGTTTTACCTATCGGCAGTCCCGCGCGATCATATCAACGATGTACGCACAGCTATTGCAACCACCTTTAGCATAATTCGCAATGCCGCCGTGCCGATCGGGATCGCAGACCCCGAAAAGCCCAATCTTGCCTCCACACTTTGGAGCACCGTTTCCGACCACAAGAATCTGGTTTATTACTACGCAAACAGCCGCAGTGCGAGTGTCTGTTGGATCGATCTCAAGGAATTAAATCTTGCCGATGGTTCGGGAGTGCGGAAGATCGATATGCTCGAAGAGGTCAACGGTTCCTCAGGACCGGAACTAATCGAAAAGTGGGAGCTCGGTGGCGACCTCACCGACCACTTTGTACCGACCGCTCCGTTTGAATTCTTGCCTCACGCTTAAGTGCCAACGCTTCCGGGTCAGGTATAGCCTTTCTGGGATAGATGAGGTATGCCAGATTCTAGGTACATCAAGGTTTTCAACCTTTGATACCTCATCTTCGAGAGCGATCGCCGAGCCAAAGCTTCTGGATCGGCTTTGGCTTGGCGATCGCCGTACCAGCAAGGGTCGAGGTTCAATTCCCGCCATCAATGCCCTTATAGGACGGCTTGAGGAGGCTCTTTTCCAGAGCAGCCGCAGGGAACATAATTCCAGGCTTCTTAGTAGGATGGTTCAGCGTATTGAATATCCGATCCCAAAATCCTTGAATGCCGTAGTTTCCCTTAAAGCGAGAGTGGTGGAGATCGTGAAAATCTGAGTCAATGAAAAATATTGACAGAGAGCTGTGACCTTCTAAATTGTAAGCATTGCCGATCGCAGTCCAGGCGCACAATTGAGTAATATCGTATCCGAATACAAAAACAGGCAAAACGTCCGCAATGGTGACAATGGCATATTCAAGCAGGCTTTTATGACCGGCTACAAAACTGGATGAATCCAAGAATTCGTGATGTTTGAGATGTATTTCCTGCAAGAACTTTTTGTGAAAGAGCCTATGGGTAACATAAAAGCAGAAATCCGCCGCCATTATTCTCGCGAAGAATCATCCAAAATTTAAGAGCCAGCTATTTCCCCGATGAACTTCGGGAGCTAGGTACAGAATAATCGCTGCTGCTACTAAACTTTTAATTTCTCCGACCAGAATTCCTTGAGCAGTAAATTCAGGGAACGGTTGTTCTTTCACTTTCTTGACTCGGACATTGAATCTTTGCCGCCAAGTCTCGTTGTTCTCAATAACTTTTTCAATAACAATACCGAGGCTGTAGAATGAAAGTGACCCTACCAGCCAGTACAGCAAAACCTCGGCGGTAAAGCCGAGATGGAATTTATTTGAGAGCCAATAAATTAACTGCTGGACTAGGGTACAAGCAACAGCTACTTTGATAAAAAACTCTATTTAAAAAAATAAATTAAATAGTTTGACTGTTAGTTTATCCTGAGAAATTACAGTTTTTTCAGGGCAATTATTGAGTAGGTTCGGGGGCTGAGAACCTGGACTGAGCATTGTTTTGTTTTTTCACGTTCCGTTATCGGGGTACGAGGAAATACAGCGGTTATCGGTTTGGTGAAGTACGCCGCGATCTCAAGAAATTCAGCAAAGAGAAGCAATCACTCCTTGATAAAGTTATATCGAGCGAGCGATTGCTTATGTAATCTCTTAGATTAGCTAATAATGATGAACTAATTGTATTTTAAAACATCCTAACTACCTTATGCTCATTAAGATCCTGATTAACAAGCTTGCCTTGCCCTTCTAACTTTGCGTCAAGCACTTTGTTCTCTGCACGACCATTATCAAATTCACGCGCTGTTTCTAACAATTCAGTCTTGATAAATACACTTCGGGCTGATACCCCTTTATAAATACCTGTTACAGGATAGGAAAATATCGCTCCATTCTGCATTATGACCTCTAATCTGCCCTCGTATCGCGTGTCTATTTTATCTTGGTATGTTGTAGCAGTGTGTTTCACTTTCTGTCCCGGCGGGACTCTAAGTATGATATCTACTGACCTTGTTACTTCTTCGGTAGTACTTCTGTTATAAGTGTACACATTTCCGACTGTGACTGTAGTGCCAACCTCTACGTCTGCTACCATTGGAATACCAGCTTGAACAGTCGATGAGATCGCTACTTCAATGGCTGTTGAATTGCTCCACTCTGTGTGTGCCGTCAATTTTTGTGATCCACTGAGCGTAATCTGAACTACCTCTGCACCCTGTAGGTTATCTGTTAATACTTGGTCAAGCATGAAAGGTGTAGTTGCTACTAAGTCGGCATCTAGGTCTGGATATTTTACTTCCTTCAGGACGCTGCCTTTATATGGCAATAGAAATGCAAATCCAAGTGCATCAATGTCAAGGCTTGCTCTTCCGAAAATACCGGATAGGAGACCGGAACCAACATCCATAACATACTCTGTTTTTAAACCCCAACTATACATTTTGGGAAAAAAAGTTTGACCTTTGCTCGTTACCATTTTAAAAGCCCCGCAACGAGTACCAGCACCATTACCCCAAATTGATAGATTATTAATGCGTTCTCCCGGAGCAAACTCTATACTCCCGGCATTTCTATCTTCTAGTTTTCCAAATATCTGCGACTGGCCATTGGTGAGCGTTACCTTAATTCCTCTTATTTGCGATGGACCAACCCATACTTCAAGTTTTTTAATCAGATTGCCATTTGTACCATGTATCCAACTAAATGCTGTACCACCTGGGCCTCCAATTGTATGAAATGGGACAAAATAATTGGGATTGTAGGAGATTGCCATGTTTGTACCTCTTGTAATTGAGTTAGTTAATGTCACAAATTTTTTGCCACAGGAGAACGATTATGTTTAGTTCACATTCATCGTCTTACCTACAAATTAGGTAAGTTATTTTTTATTCCCCACCTTTTTAACGTTTTTCCACACGCATTTCGGAATTTTTCGAGTTACGGGCAAATTTTCTCCCAAAAAAACCACCCTCAACCCCCAGAACCCTTTCTTCCCTTACCTTTCAACCGCCGCAAAATCTTCTCAACTTCCCCACGAGCCGGATACAGCAACTGCTGCCTCAAAGCACTTTCATAAGCCTGTATCGCCCCCAACCTATCCCCCAACCCCACCAAGGCTCTCCCCAGCCAGTAATCAGCCATAGTCGGATTAAACTCCCTCAATTCCTGACATCCCTCACAAGCCGCTTCCCACGATCGCAAACTCGCCCCAACATCCCCCAGCACTCGGTAACTCTCCCCCAGCCAAACCGCAGCAGGTACTGATTGCAGATAACTTCCTGCTGGTAAAAACTCCCATCCTTTCTCCAACGCCTCCACCGCTTCCTGATGTTTAAGAGCCAAAGCCAACACCCTTCCATGACAAAACCAAGCATCAGCTAACTGAGGCTGTAGTTGCGTCCCCTTTTCCGAAACCTGACACCCCCTTTCAACCTCTTTAAAGCATTCCACCAACACCCGCCCCGCGATCGCCCAAACACTCCAGCGTTGAGGAAAACGCTCAAGCATTTCTTCCACTATGGAAGCAAGGGTTATGTTATTCCCCTCTTTTGTTTGGAGAGTACCCTCTACCCCCTTTTTTAAGGGGAAAGTTAGAGGAAGAGAGGTCATTTTCGCAACAGGCAAAATCTCACACAAAGCCCGATAAATTTCACACTCATCGGGATACAGATGATAAGCTTTTAGCATCATGGACGCCGCCCTCTGATATTCCCCCGTCTCAAACAAGCAGCGCCCATAGTAATACCAACCATGAGGATGATTCGGGTGTTGTGCGGTAAACTCTGCTAACACCTCCAAACCTTCCTTCCAATCTCCTCGAAAGATGTGATAATATGCCAGAGATTTGTGAGCCTCAGCCCCATGAGGATACTGTCGCAGAGCAGAGGTAATTATCTTTTTCGTCTCCTTCCCCTCCTTCCCAGATATCAATCTCATCGCGCAACGCTCATTCAACTGTCGTTGAAGTACCCGGAAATCATCAGCAGCTAAGACGATTAATTTATGCAACCGTCGCTGTGCTTCCTGAAGATTCCCCACCGCCATTAGCGCATCATAGCTATGAATTAAGGCGACAATATCATCGGGGTTGAGTGACAAAATCATCTCAAAGGCTGATAAAGCCCCAACAGGATTCTCTCTCCCCATCTGCAATTGTCCCAAAACCAGCCAGTTAGCTGCGTTATCTGGTTGTAGGTTAGCCGCAGTTTCCAACGCAGTGATGGCTTTTTTACTGTCACCTCGACAAATTGCGATCGCGCCGTTGATATATTGTCCTATCCCTTCATTGTCGCATAATGGTAAGGCACTCTGATAAACTGCGATCGCCTCAGCTTCCCTTCCCATTAGCTGCAAGAGTTTCCCCAATTTTAACAACACATCTATTAATTGAGGTTGCCGCTCAATGACTTGGCGATACTCCTCAACCGCCCGCTCCCAGTTACCCATTACTGACAAGAGATTAGCTAATTCCAAGCGTTTCTTCCAGCCATAGGGATACTGCTCCACATACTGACTTAATGTGTTCAGCTTCTGCTCTTGTCTCGTTAGCTTTTTTTCTAAGACTAGATGAACATTCAACTCCACCCCAGAGCAGTGGGTGACTGGTACCAAGCAGGAAAAATTGTTTCCAGACATATTGCGCTTACTTGATAATTAAGAGAACAATCAAAGCGCCCCTTTTGTTGGGGGAATGGAGCTATTTTTTGGTAAATCGTGATTATTTCATCTGAGTGAAAGCTTTCCACCCCGGGAGAGCCCTTTTTGTCCGGTGACTCGGAGGAATTTAACAGAGAATTGTCCAACCCTGACAAATACTTTGTCAAACGCTTTTGCAGAATTTTTCGCGCTTGTGAAATACGTTTGCGAAGGTTTTCGTAGGATACACCTAGCTTTTGTACTATTTCCAGATAGGATTTTTCCGCAATGAAGTGTAGGATAAAAGGTTCGCGCAGTTTGGGCGGCAAATCCTCAATAGCGCGTTGGATTATCATTGCTAATTCGCAGTGTAAAGCGACAGTTTCAGGACTATGGGAGAGAGAAACCAGTCCCTCTTCCCCTTTTTCAATTATTACTTCCAAACTCTCAACCCGATCGCCCAACCTCTTATTTTCTCGATGTATATCCATACAAAGGTTATAAGTCAGTCGGGTCAACCAAGCTTTAAAATTAGTGATGACACCAGTAGAATCTTGACTCTTCTCAAAGGCTTTGAGCATCGCTCGACTGAGTACCTCTTCGGCATTAGTCGCGTTTCCGTCCATCCACTTCAAACAGCAACGGTAAAGATAATCTCGGTGCTGGTTCCATTGTTGCCAAAAATTTGTGCTTGTATCTGACGAGCGATCCGACTGCTTTGAAATGCTAGATAATTGAGAACCTAATTTCATTTCTAATGCCTAAACTCTGGCTGTAAGTTTCAAGTAATCTTGGAGGTTGTGGTTGACAGTCACACCGCGATCGTTCTATCAAAGCTGCTGAACACCAGGGTCTAGGAAAATACCCTACCTAAATATTAGTAATACTTACCCAAATTTTACACTCAAATTGACTGGTAAATAGGCGTGAGTCAACCGTATTGTGCAACCAAATGTAAAATCATACAAACTCTTGCTGTTGCTTTTTTTAATGAATTTTGCCTGCAAGCCATACCTGTAGAACCCATCCAATATGTAGTTTGCTAGTAACTCAAGTACGAATGCCGATGCGAATTGCATCTCCATCTTGGCATTTCGTACTTGATTTACCTGCTGCCAGCTACGGCTCTCTGCCCTGATTCAACAATCCGTACTCTGGATTGGTGAGAAATCAAGAAAAAGAACAAACCGCCCAGGCTTTTAATCCTAATGCGCGCGCATCTGTGAAGCGCTGGACTGCATTACATTTTCGACTCGGAAATCACCGGCATTATATTTTCGACTTGGAAATCACCGGGATTTTCGTTGATAACCTGGTTAACTGTATCGCGCAATATTTTTTCTAGCACGTCAATAAATGAACCAGTTGCAGTTTCTGTGACCCAGGGGTCCATCACTACAGAACGCAAAACGGTGATGGGCATGTCTGATGAGCCATCTACTTCCAACAAACGTTTTTTGTAGGTTTCGATGAATTCTATCCCGTAGGACTTTTCGTAGAAATCCGTCGTGCTCACAATCAGATCGTAATCAGAGATATCAGTCTCCGGTTTGATGCTCAGCTTCTCGTAAATTTTTTGGTTGAGTTTGTTTGCCTTCTCTAAATTGTTGTTGACTTTGCCCGATGGAGTCTTGAAGTTGAAAGCATAGACCAAGATATTTTGGTCGGGTCCAATTTCTTTCAGGAGGGCCATTGCGTCTGGGTTATTTTGGATCTCCTCATTAGTTTTGCCATCAATCAAATCCCCAACTTGTTGTTCGGTAACATCGTCTGGGAGAGCGGATAGAGGAACTACGATAAAACGATCTTCGGGCTTGTTCATGCACATTAGCCGCGCGTAAAGCTTGTCACAACTGTACAAAGCCTGACCCAAGAGTTTGCCGTAGCCGCTTTTTGTGGGTCGAATTACTCGATGGCTCAAGTATACTGAAGCACAAGCAGCCCCCGGTTTAGAACCCTCTATACCGTAAATACCTGTTGTTGGTTCAGCATCGCCGTGAAATATATAAGGCGCAGCAAAGGTAACTAGAGAGCGCATGGCTGAATTGCGGTAGCAAAGTGCTCCTGCCGGATACGGGATGTAACCTGCTTTATGAGGATCGACGGTGATAGAATCAGTCTCGCCGAGCGCTTCAAATTGGGTGGTTACGTAGGCACTTAACGGTGAAATTGGTGGGGGAGCGGAGCGAAAGAGTAGGGGTTCGATTTCAAAGTCATCGCGCAATATAGATGCAAAATAGCCTCCCCAAGCTGCATCAGCATGAACTGTAAATTCTAAACCTTGTTTGCGATATTCGTCCCGCAGATTGAGAATCTCCCGCAGCGGGTCAACTGCACCTTCTTCAGTGCTTCCCATCACCGCAACTACTGTGTACACCGGTCTTTTTTCTACCAAGCATTTATCGAGGTGAGCGCGCAGAACATCTATCTTCATTCGACCGTTCGCATCCACATCAACGTCTTGCATGTGGGACGCTCCCATGCCTAGCAGTGCTGCTGCTTTGGGGAAAGAGTAGTGCTTGCTGCCCGGTACAAAAAACAAAGGTTCTGGCACATCGCTCAGGAAATTTTTGGCAAACTTTTGTATTCCCAAATCTTGCAGCGAATATTTTGACACAGCATCTGAGAGGACAGTCGAATCGATACCATACTCCGATTTGAGACGGGCGGGCAATCCTAGAATGTCATCGGCTTTGAGGTTGAGCAGTTGCCAAACGGTTAGTTCAATTAAAGGCTTCACCACCGAAATACCGCCGTCGTAAAAAGAAACCTCGATATTTTTTGCTTTTTCCAAGTCGTTGTCGTTGATTACAGCTTGTTGCAAAGCAATGGGATAGAACTTGAGATTTCTAGCTGACCATAGAGCCTCTATATTGGCAACTGTACCCCCACAAGTTATGTGTCCCCAGGGAGCAATCTCTTCCTCATTTTCCGGGATTTTGTATCCCAGCATGAGGCACAAATCGTTACCGACGATAATTTCCAGGTATGTCGTTGCTGTTGATGCTTCAAATGCTACGTTATTGGGGTTGTAGAGCATCGCCGCGAAGTAACCAACCACGCTCGGCAGTGTCAAATCCCAGTCCATGTGCCCTTGATAGCGCATGCTGAAGAAAGGAACTGAATTTTTAAGAAACTCCAGCAATGAGTGATAGCCCTCATTGAAATTCTCCATTGCCTGTAAATATTCTGGAGACTGCTTAATTTCGTCTGTAATGTGCTTGGGATCTTCTGGATGATAATTGTTTCTCCACTCAGCCTGGTCGCGAATTGCTTCTACAATTAAAGTCTCCAGCACGTCAGCATTTTCTCCCTTTGGCCCCATAAACCAGGCTTCAAGGGAGCGCGTTCCTGACGTGCTGTCCAGTTTGGGAAGGTTGGAAGAACGGGAAAGTTCTTGCAGGTTGCGGCGGGCTTTTTCAAAGCCTTGACTTTGAGTGTCTCTTGGAGTATTCATCAAACAATAATTCCTGTGTTGTTAGGTTCGCGCCATAAATCATGCTGTTGTTTCTCTATTGGTACAGTACCGATAGAGAGTTTTGAACGAGAGCGGCTGTTAACACCAATAGTTGCGCTCATTCAAGCCTGTCACTGAGGCAAAATCTTTGCTAGTTGCATTTCATTTGGTTTTAATCGCATTTAGTCCCGACGGAAGTTTAACTTCAGTCGATACATTTTCCTGCGTGTCAATAGAGCCGCAAAAACCAAAGGTTCGGTAGTTTGCTCGGTCTGACTTGTTTTATCCGCTTGTACGGTATTAAAATACCTGTATAGCAGTATAAGTAATAAATTTTACGTTTGTCAAGTTAAAATTTCGCTGCGGATATCATATGTAGCCAATACAAATGATTTATGCAAGTTTTGCAGCAACTCTCATTTGCAGGAACCTTGGAATCGATTAGGTAAAGGCTCTTAACACTTCTGCGCTACCAACAGGCTTCAATTTTTATGTGCAACTGATATATTGCCTTTCGCGCGCCTGCATCATCTCGAATGCAGTTGAGGGGAGTAGCGCTTCGGGGCGGGTTTTGAGGTCTTAAATGTTACACGCGTACAAAAATCTCGAAATTTTGACAGTGTATGTTTCCCAATTTTGTGGGCTTTCTGGTTTTTATAGCTCTCCATTGCCCTCACTTTCCTTCCACTTCCACCTGCAACTGATACACACTCAAACTGGGATGTTCGCCAAGTAGCCGCCAGCAATATCCCTCAGCAGTTGGGGTGGGTCGCGTTCCTTGGCTATAGAGGAATATTGGCTCGTTTCTCATCAATGCGGTGAATATCTGCCGCTCCCTGTCTTTGCCATCATCCCAAATCAGGTGAGCTTTGCCGAAGTACCCAACACCCATCAAACTGGCGAACAGCCATTCCATGAGAGCTAGCTGCTGTTCCTGAGTTAACGCGGGTTGACCGCAAGTATCGATTTCGGGTGGCTGGGATTTGGGTTTGAGGGAGGCGATGAGGGCGGTGGCGAGGTTGAGGTACTTTTTCATTTCTTAGTTGGCGTAGGTTTTCACCTGAATCGGTACGACAAGGGGTGTTTTGTTAGCGCCATCAATTCGATACGTTATTCCAGCCATTTCACTTCCCGAACGGCTGTCCCCACCACTGCCAACACTCTTTATTGAAGGGCGACTTCCACTTATAAATCAGCTCTGACTCCAATTGCAACCGCTGTTTGCGATTACCGGGCGCTCCGTACCAAAATGCAATACCCACAGCCGCATCCAAAGAATAACTCCGGTGCAATCCGATGTAATTTTCAATGTATTTATGACAATCGTGGCTCATCCACCGCTGTTTTGGAGTGCGCTGCGTTTCTCCGACGTACAGCAGCAGCGGGAGCGCGTTATCGATAACGAAGTAGAGGCAAGTGCGATCGCCCGAATCGGGTCGATCGCAAAATGAAAGGTTTTGATACTCCCCAGGGCTAAAGCCACGGGGATTCTTGAATGAATCGGAAAACTCTCAAAGGCGTTATCAAATCACCTCTATTCGCTCAAAACAACTACCCGTACAAAAGGTATTGCAATTGCGCTTACTTTAAATTGTGTTTGCTTGTCAGTATCCATCACATTTGCCAGATAGGTACGCAACACACATTCTGCCATTACTTGTCAGTTATACAGGCTTATTACATGAATGGTAGTGGTGGCTCACTGCGCCGGGATTTCTCCGATACTAGACAAGTTTCAACACGTAGATGGGTTTTTTATTAGAGAGTCGATGGCAGGGTGTCCCCCACCACCTCTCCTACAAAACCGTGCTTGCGACTTTCACCGCACACGGCTCCTGAGTGATGTAATCCTGGG
>NZ_JAEQDE010000205.1:0-2252 GCF_020737865.1 Microcoleus sp. PH2017_35_SFW_U_B | reverse complement strand
TGAAATTACGTTGTTTTCTTGAGTCCGCGGAGGCGGACATCGTTTGTATAGGAGCGGTTTCAACCGCCGTCTTATCTGACAAATTTATTTATGCTTGATTATGATTTAGTGATTATTGGTGGAACTGCGGCCGGACGTTATGCTGCTTTGACTGCAACTAATTTCCCGGCTCGCGTTGCTTTGGTGGAACCGCTCAGTAATTCTCAAGATTTGCCGGCGGGGGGGAAAGAGTCGATCGCCCTGGGTTTGAAATACAGCCAAACTTTGAGAGAGGCTGCTCGTTTTGCTCACCAGATGAGCCACCCACAGTTCGGACTTCGCCCAGATCTGGCTAATTCCGAAATGCCGATCGCATTGCAGTTTAACGGGGTTAAGAAGTGGGCTGACGGCGTTGTTTCTAATTTGTCAGAAATTGACGATCTCGCCGTTTTAGCTGCTCGCGGGGTTGATATTATTTTTGGTAACAGCGAGTTTGTTGCCAAACCGAATTTGGCTTTGATTGCGGGCGATCGGAAATTGCGATCGCGCTGTTATTTGCTAGCTTGTCCAACTCTACCTGCAATTCCCAATATTGAAGGACTTTCGTCTGTCGGCTTTTTCACTTCCGAAACAGTTGGGGAATTAGCAAAACTGCCAAAGTTGCCGAAAAGTTTGGCTGTAATCGGTGCAGATCCCAGCGGTGTTGAAGTGGCTCAGACTTTTTCTCGGCTGGGCGTTGCTGTGACTTTGGTGGTGAAAAGTTCCCAGATTTTGGCTAAAGAAGACCGCGAGGCTGCTGGTTTGGTGCAAGCTGGAATGGAAGCTGAAGGAGTGCGGATTCTGACTGCGACTGAGGTGACTCAAGCTAGGGTGATTGACGGTAAAAAGTGGATTCAAGCTGGGGCAAGGGCGATCGAAGCTGAGGAGATTTTTCTCGCCGCTGGCCGCGGACACAATTTTGCATGGTTAAATCTGGAAGCTGCTAGGGTTAAATTTAGCGATCGCGGGTTGATTTTAAATGAAAAGCTGCAAACAACTAATTCTCGAATTTACGCTTGTGGCGATGTTGCTGGCGGTTATTCGTTCCCTCACATCGCCAATTGCGAAGCTGCGGTTGCTGTGAAAAATGCTTTGTTTTTGCCGATGTATCAAATAGATTATCGCGGGATTCCTTGGGCGATTTTTTCCGATCCGCAGTTGGCGAGGGTTGGCTTGACAGAAGCGCAAGCAAGGCGCCGTTTTGGAGACGATTTGATTGTGGCTAGGGAATATTTCAAGAATGTTGAAAGAGCTCAAATGTCCGGGGAGACAACGGGTTTTTGTAAGATTGTCGGGCGGCGTGACGGGGAGATTTTGGGAGCGACTATTGTCGGCCCGCAAGCTGCGGAGTTGATTCATGCGATCGCCTTTGCTGTGCGTCACGGAATGAAGGTTGAGGCGATCGCCGAACTTCCTTATATTTGGTCGAGTTTTTCGGCAATTAACGGTCAAACTGCTGCTATTTGGGAGTCGCAGCGTCTCCGCAGCAATACTTTTATGCAGAATTTGTGGGAGAATTTGTTTCACTGGCGCAGGTATTGGAAAAGATAGTTTTTTTTGATTGGGCATCGGGCATTGGGCATTGGGCATCGGCCTACCCAGGGCATTGGGCATTGGAAATCGGCTTTCCCAGAGCATTGGGCCGGGTAGTCAGAAACCGGGTTTTTTGGGAGAATACTTTGTTATGGCGTGCAGATTGGGAAAAAAACCCGGTTTCTTTGGTTTTGATGCGTCACAAGTGTTTCTGAATGATTAAACCGCAGAGGCCGCAGAGAGCGCAGAGGAAGAGAAGACAGAACAGCCCTTGATTTAGTGGCCAATTATGAATATGATAACCAATATCAAAACTTGAAATACAGTCGAGACACACTACTAACTACCTGAGGTCGGATTCATGGATTGCAAAACTGCTACTTTAGTTTACGAAACCGGAAATCCTCTGGAAAACATTCGCAAGATGTTTCCAGAAGCTTGGCAATTTTTGACAGCTCAGTCTGCGGCTTTTGTGGCTGGTAAAGATGATGCTTTTGATGCGGAGATTAAAAAGTCGATCGGCAAAACGCCCTTTCAGTTCAGAATTACTCACCGCGACGATACTGAACAATTGACAAAAGATATATCTGAACTGTTGGGCGATATAGCGGTTCTCGGAAAGATGAGGTATCATGTTACTGACACTAACTGATGAGGGTCAAACAGAGAAGACACGATCGAATGAGCTATAATTACATGGT
>NZ_JAEQDE010000108.1:0-20505 GCF_020737865.1 Microcoleus sp. PH2017_35_SFW_U_B | reverse complement strand
AAATCCGGTGAATTGTTTAAATGCTTCTACTTGTATTTTTAAGTCTCCTGATTCGTTGAAGTTATCCCAACTAATTCGGTCTAAAAATACGTACCCATTGCGACAACTGGCTGACAGTTTTACCCCAAATTCAACGGATTTCCCAGCTTTCCCTCTCACGGAGCGGGCGGATCTGTGGTTGCGTTAAACTTACTATTCTGTCGGGAATACTATGTTCTTTCTTTTCGTACATTAACAACTGTTGGCAGTAGACTTCTGTAACTACTAACAGCATTCTATAATGAGATTTGGTTAATAACTTTAGCTCACCCATTCGCTCTATACTAGCCAAATTTCTTTGGATGTATTGCAGTTGTTTTTTAATGGCTTTTCTTCTTGATTTTCGTCGTAGCTTTTTTATTTTGCTATGGTTAGGTATTCTTTTCTGGCTCTGTTTCGATATGTCAAGAGGCTTTTTTTTACGGGTGATTTAGTTTGATTGTGTAGACTATCTATTTTTACGGGTGATTTAGTTTGATTGTGTAGACTATCTATGATTTTTTCAGTATGTTCTCGGGCTTGATTTAATAGTCCTAAGTCGGTCGGATATTTAATATCGGCTGGCGCACAGGTTGCATCTAATATTAATTTTCCTTGATTTTTGGGTTCACTCCAATCTGATGACTTTTTTTCTACTTCTTCTCCTGGTACTTGGGTCTGGTCTTTGACCATTTTTTCATTGATTTTATTTCCTCGGGTTGACTCCTATTCTTTTCCGAAAATAAACGAACATGGATGAGTCGAATGGTCTAGCATTACTATAGCCACTTAGACCTAGGAAGTATTGTAGGCATGGGTTTTCTCTTATTTGTTCTACTGTTTCAGAGTCGCTAGTTCCTAATCTCTCTTTGATTATTAATGCCCCCAATGCTATACGAAACGATTTCGCGCGGGTTCCTGTTGAACAGGTGAATTTTTGGGCATATTCATCAACAAAAATTCTGACCATGGAATTATTTTTGCCATGATTACCCAACGATTATTCTCTGATAATTGTCCCTCGAAGGGTAGATCAAAGTTGGAAGGTTCTTTTGGGGCCCTAGTCAATTTTGACTAATTTTACCTCATAGTCTAACACATTGTCAGTGCCGATCGCGAGTCAAAGTTTTTTCAGGTAAGGGTTTTAGGCTTATTCAGCAAGCCCTACGTAGTTGCGATCTTTGCGCTCTTTCCTAATATTATAAAGAGCGCTGAAGCGCAACTACGTACCTAATTTGTCTGACGATAATAAAACCGCCCTGCTTATTAAGGGGGGTTAGGGGGGATCAGATTCGGGAGCAGCCTCATAAAAAATTGATATAACAACTAACAACTGACTACAAATCAAACCACAGGAACAACCACTCGAAAACCCACAATACTAGCCTTACAATCAGGCTGATATCTGAGGCGGCACGCGCTGCGACAATTCGGAGGATGATCGTTCCAAGAACCCCCCCGCAACAACCTCAGCGAAAAGTCGCCGCCCGACTCCCAAACACTGCCATCAACAGGCGCACCGTTGTAATTATTGTGCCAAGCATCCGCGCACCATTCCCACACATTTCCGTGCAAATCATACAATCCGAAAGCATTGGGTTTAAAACTACCAACATCTGTAGTTTGAAAGCGATAAACTCCCTTCGGCGCATCAGCGTAATTAGAATTTCCGTTGTAATTTGCTAACTCGCTAGTAATCGTTTCCCCAAAGTGAAACGGCCCCGAAGTTTCCCCCCGACAAGCATATTCCCATTGGGCCTCGCTAGGCAAGCGATAATGCTTACCAGTTTTGCGAGAAAGTCTAGCACAAAACTCCATCGCTTCATACCAAGATATATTTTCTATCGGTCGATTTACACCTTTAAAACGGGCAGCATCGGGATTGAGATATATTTTAATTTCCGGTAGCGCTGCAACGGCTGCCCACTGTGCCTGAGTGACTGGAAATTTGCCAATACAAAAAGGTGCTAATGTTACTGAGTGCTGCGGTTTTTCGTCACTGTCACCCCGATCTTTTGGGGTACCCATCAGGAAAGTACCGCCAGGAACAGATACCATTTCCATGATTGTATTGCGGCCGAGATGTTCTTCAAAAAAATGTGTTTTGCCACTTTTAACATCAGTTTGCTGCCCGCGATTGTCTACTGTCACCACCTGAAATTCAAAACTGCTTTTGACAGCAGCAATCTTTGGCGTTCCCTGGTTGTGAGGCGGATTTGTGTTAGATTTTACCCTTGAATTCACAGAGATATTGCTGTTGATTTGGGCGCTGTGATTGATCGGGGTATTGATAGCAAGCTTTCCTCCCTCGGTTAGATAAGCATTGAGGGGAGGTAGGGCTGCCTTGGTCTGAGAAGAATTTAACGTAAGTTGTCCGCCCTTACCAAAATGGGGTTGGGGAGGTAAAGAATAGAGATTTAAAGCTTTGATGACTTCATCAGCAGATTGATATCTGTTTTTGAGATAATCTTGAATTAATTTATCTAAAATTGTTGCCAACTCGCTGCTGATTTTTGTACCTGCGGGCAACCTTTCTCTCCAAATCCAGCCGCCATTTATCGGATCGTAAAGGTCATCGGAACCGTCAATTTTTGGCAAACATTGAGTTAGCAGCCTCAGGCAAGTTATCCCCAAACTGTACAAATCGCTTCCGGGGAAAACTTGACCTCGCATTTGTTCTACCGGCGAATATCCGGGCGTTCCTACCGTCGTACCTACTTGGCTCATCAGCGAGCCAGTCACTTGTTTTGAAACGCCGAAATCAATTAAAACTAACTCTCGCCGTGCTCCCCTCCGAAAAGCGGAATTGCTAAAATTTGCCGCATTTAGAGATGGATTGGGGGAGGTGCGACGGCGGATGATATTCTCAAGTTTGATGTCTCGGTGAATGACATTGCGATCGTGCACAAATTTCAGAATCGGCAAAATATCTGCCAGCAACTGCCAAATTTTTTCTTCGCTAAAAACTCCCTGCTGAGTTAATTCAGCCAGTAAATTTTGCCCCTCAATCAATTCTTGTACTAAATAAAGTCGCTTGTCTTGTTCAAAATAAGCAATTAATCGAGGAATTTGGGGATGTTCGCCGAGTTCGTAAAGTCGTTTCGCTTCTTGCTTAAACAGTTCTGTAGCCTTTTCAAGTGCTGATGTTCCCTGAACTTGGGGCATAAACTGCTTGATGACGCAGGGATCGTCCATGCGATCGATATCTACCGCTTCATAAGTTCTGCCAAATCCCCCCTCCCCCAACAGTCGAATCACGCGGTAGCGGTTTCTGAATAGAGGCGTGAGGTCGGGCTGGCCGCAACTTTGACAAAATTTAGATTTGTCGGGATTGAAAGGATGAGAGCACCTTGGATTCGAGCAGTAGAACATATCTGGGAAGAAATGATCTGATTTAAGGTTATGATATACCCTTTCTGGGTTTTAGTCGTCTTAGACAGAGGACAGTATAGTACAACTTGGCGATCGCCCAAACAAAAAGCATCGCACTCTCTCTCAAGAGCGATCGGGCTACAGACAAGAATATCTCGTACCGAATAGAAGAGCGATCGACAAATCATGTAATTTTGAAGTGTTGGATATTGCGATCGGCTATGGAAAACTACAACTCAGATTGTGTCCGATTCAACGCACTGAATTCTCGACAAACTGTTTGCCACATTCCTTACAGCGATAGCACTGCTTCCCCCGTCGATACCCATTTTTGGACAATTGCTGCGATCGACAATGAGGACATTTCATTACTTTCATTACATGGCTCAACCGACTTTCCCCGACATATGGCTCTAAATACGACACCAACAAATCCTCAATCTGCTGTACCAGTTGTTGGCGATGCTGTAAATCCGGGTTGCGAAGTGCCGAGAGAATGACGGCATTGCTGCTGTGAACGCAAACCTCCGCGAACAGGCTGCATTGCACCTCCGGCAAGCTGGGATTTCTCTGCTGCAAAAGACTCGCCATAAAGTCGATCGCCTCCTGAGTCATACTTTCATCGATCGACTGGAAAATCTCCGGCGCTATATAAAACTGCACGAATACCACCCGCGATACAGGCTGTTCAAACATCTCTGCAACAGCAGTCACAAGGGTGTGGATCATTTCACGCAGCGGTAACTGAACGATTTCTGGTGTGTTCGTCTGGGCCCACATCGCCTTAACGCGATCGGCATGACGCAGTTCCATTGCATTAAAAATGGCAGCTTTATCAGGAAAAAACTGATACAGAGAACCAATGGCTGTCCCTGCTTTTGCTGCAATGAGATGAGTCGTCGCCTCGGAATAGCCCACCTCATCAAACACTGCTGCTGCTGCATCCAAGATTTTTTCGACTCTTTCTTTACCACGCTGCTGTTTCGGTTGACGGCGCAAACTGCTTGACGAATGCGAATCTTTTGTCATATTCTAGAAAAGCGACAAATCTCTCACAATTTTAGGTCTAAAGGAGAACACCATGCAGTCTATGCTTCCCGGTGCGCCTTGGTTGTTGGCACATAAGTCGATGCTGACACCGAACCAGCCTCGCAAAATTTCCTTGTATGGCAGCGATTATGTAATGTGGAAAGATCCTGATGGAAGCATCAATGCCTTGCCCAACGCTTGTCCGCACATGGGAGCAATGCTGTCGGAAGGATGGTGCGAAGCTGAGGGCGATCGCACAAGCGGTGTCGTCTGCCCCTTCCATGCCCTGAAATTTGATGCGGGCGGCTGCACTGTATTGCCCGGATCGAAGCAGAAAACATTGCCCTTACTAAAACCGTTAGATTTGATTATTCAAGGTGACTTCATTTGGTCTTATGGCGGATACGAGCCACAAGTTCCAATTCCCAATGTGCTCCAGGAAATCGCCGAAACTTACTACTTTATCGGGCATACTGCCGATCGCAGTATCGAGACAGATTTGCTGACGATGCTGCTGAATATGCACGACTACAATCACCAAAACGGCACTCACCGAGACTTGTTTAGGATTACCGATGTCGAATTTCATCAATTCATCGATGAAGGACATAAATCCCATGCGTTTTATGATATGCCTACCGCGCCTTACAGTTTGGCAGAAAAGCTCAGAAAGCCAGATTTGTTGTTACTACCCAGCACCTTTAAAGCTCATTTAGAAAATCATTTCCCATGCCTAATAATTTTTCATGGAGAAATGCCATTCGGCAAAGCTGCACAGTGTCATATATTCGTACCAGAAGCCGAGAATCGGACGCGAACTTATATTTTGCTGTTCGGTCAAGCAAAGCATCCTATCTTTAAGCTATTGGGGGGAATGTATCTCAATTTTGGCAAAGTTGTTGTGGATCAAGATGCGGATATTTTAGGGAAAATTTATCCTGATACGCCTCAGAAAATTAAACTCAATAATGAAGTGGGGATGGATTGGGTACGGCGCAATTTTGAAAGCTTTCCTAATGTTAGAGAGCCTAATCTGTCAAGGTAAACAGGTTTAATATAGCATATTCCATGCTAAGAACAATTTTAGCGAAGAACACAAAGATTCGACAAGCGACGCACTTTTGCGATGGATAATAATGACTAATCACAATCGTTACCTGGATGTGAACCAGATCGATTAATCTAATTTCTCCTCATTGACGATCGGCTTGCAAAACAGCATCTCGCAGTGTCTCTAAACTGCGATCGCCATTGTATTTCACCCCGTTGATAAAAAATGTGGGTGTTGAGATCACACCGCTGTCGATACCACTATCAAGATCCGCTTGTACCCGTGCCACATGTCGATCGGTAGACATTTCTTGTAAAAACTGATCGACATCCAGATCGAGCGCGATCGCATATTCGACTAGATTACTATCAGCAAGTTGAGATGGATGCTCGAATAAGCAAGCGTGCATTTCCCAAAACTTATTTTGTGCGGCAGCAGCTTCGGTAGCTTCAGCCGCATGGTAAGCTTCGGGATGAATCTGCGACTGCGGAAAATGCCGAAATACAAACCGCAGGCGATCGCCCATCTGTGCTTGAATCGAGGGGATGATGCCATGCGCTGATTGACAGATCGGACATTGATAGTCGCCATACTGTACCAGCGTTACTTTGGCGGTGGTGCTGCCTTGACAACGATCTCGGCTACTCACTGGCGGTGTTAATCGATCGGGGTTGGGGGATAAAGCCATGAGATAAGAGTCGCAATTGCTATTGCAGCAGATTGGGATAACTTCCACTTTACAGAGCATCTTTCCAATCATTACTACACTAGATGATGATTTTATTACTCCACTATTGTTGGTTTTTTGCCTACCTAAATAGGTGGGTTTCTCAATTTCAAAAAGCGTATGCCAAAATCAGAAAACTGCGTTAGAGTTTCAGGAAGTAATCATCGAAGGGGTTCCCTGATGAAACTAATTTCCGTTTGTGTTGGATTGCCACGCGAAGTCACCTGGAAGCGAAAACAGGTCACGACTGGTATTTTCAAGCAGCCAGTGGCAGGACGAGTGATGATGCGATCGCTCAATTTAGATGGCGACAAGCAGGCAGATTTGACCGTTCATGGTGGTGCCGAGAAAGCCGTTTATGCCTATCCAATCGAGCATTACGCTTACTGGAAGCAAAAGGGCTCCTGGCTTTATGGTGCAAATTGTATCTCAATCTACAAAATTTCCCCGGTACAAGTATTGAAACTCATGCCAGGAGTCGTCAGGAGTCATATAGGCTTCACTTACCGAATACCCAGGAGAGCCGTTTAATATCCCGATTTGGGGTGATATCTGGAAAGTTTCTGTATATCACGCCGATCTAGGATGACATACGGAAAGTCATAGCAGGACATTAGGCTTTGGGCGGAAATTTTTCCGTCTATCACTCTATTTTGGTGTATTATAGGGAAAGTTTCCGTCTAATAACTAGTTAGCTACACAAGATCCTAAATAAATTGAGTCAAATAAGAGATAATGCTTATAAAACTTATAGGCAAGGGTGAAAATAGTTGAATCGGCAAGCACTTATTGATCCAAAAGACGATATTATTAGCCTTCAAAGTGCATTTCTCAGATCTAAATCATTAGAAAGCAGGAAGATATTAGGGCAGTTCTTCACAGGATTCGTCGTGTCCGATTACATGGCATCTCTGATTGTCAAGCCCAAAAGTAAGACTATTCGCATACTTGATGCTGGCGCAGGAACTGGTATATTAGCCGCATCTACTGCTTTCTATTGCTTGAGTATGGGTTGTAAGGCCGTTCATGCTGTACTATATGAACTAGATTCCGAGGCAGTTGCCAGCCTTAAACAGACGCTGAATATCGTTCAGTGTTTGTTTTGCGAACAACTAGGAACATTTACTTACGAAATTTGCTGTGAAGACTTTATAATTGCTAGACCAGATAAAGAAAAAACTTTTCAGCCCTTTGATATATCAGTAATCAACCCGCCATACTTTAAATATAGTGCGAAAGATTCACCTTATGCCAGAGCGGTAGCCGATTTGTATCACGGCGATCCGAATATATATGCTTCGTTCATGGCAGTTGTAATGGCTTGCATGAAGGCTGGCGGTCAAATGGTAACGATAACACCTCGCAGCTTCACAAATGGACTATATTTCAAGGGTTTTCGTGAATACTTGCTAACTGAATCAGCACTGAGATTAATTCATATTTTCAAACACCGAGACAAGGTGTTTAACAATGATGACTCAACAGTGCTTCAAGAAAACATTATTTGCTACTTCGTTAAAGGCAGTAATGCCGACACCATAACAGTTAGATCGAGTGACTGCGATGCCAGCATCAACAATGCTGAGGAAAAACAATATCCGGTTCATTTAATTGTCGATCCTTCAAACGATCAAAGACTAATTAGAATTCCTGAATCAGCTTCTGCGGCTAGTATTTTGAAGCAAGCTGAAACTTTAAAAACCACTTTTGAAGGTGCTGGATATTTTATTTCGACTGGTCGTGTGGTCGAACATCGTGCCCGCCAATACATCACTGAAGACACGAGTGCTGAAAATACAGTTCCGCTTTACCGTCCACATAATGTGACACCATTAACTGCAACTTGGATAGGTAATCACAAGAAAGATGTAGCCTTCAGGCTTAATGAAGAGCATGACAAACATACGATGAAAAATGGTACTTATGTGTTGCTAAAACGTTTTTCATCCAAAGACGAAAAACGGCGCTTAGTTGCTAGCGTTCACCTTGCCAATATGCACGATTGTGAATTGATTGGCTTTGGTAACAAGACTAATTATATCGGTGTATTAGGTGGTGAATTATCCAATATTGAAGCCTATGGTCTTGCGACTATCTTTAATTCATCATTCATGGATAATTATTTCAGGTGCATTTCGGGGAATACACAAGTTAATGCTACTGAAATCAGGGTAATGAAATTTCCATCTCGTGACCAAGTGAAGAAAATTGGTGATCAAGTACACAAGCTTAAACTTTTTGAAACGGCTAAAATTGATTCGATCGTGAATCGAGTTCTTGGTGTAGTAGCTTCAATATAAGGGGGGAAATTTGGAATTTACGGCACAACAACAAGAAAAACTAAATGAAGCAAAAGCATTATTGACTGCCTTGGGGCTGCCCAAAGCACAGTGTAACGATCGATCGGCATGGGTCTTTTTGGCACTGGCTAATATAAAACCTTTAGATGACTGGAGTTCATCAACAGCACCGCTTTTGCCAACCGTGAACATCATGGAATTCATCCGTAATGAATATGGAATGGACTATAAGCCGAACAGTCGCGAAACCATCAGAAGACAAACACTTCATCAATTCGAGCAAGCCCGTATTGTCGATCGAAACCGAGATGACCCCACGCGAGCAACCAACAGCAAAGACAATAACTATTCATTGAATCAGTCAATGTTGGAGATTCTGGCGGAATACCCACACGGCGGCTGGTTGGGGAAAGTTCAAGATTACAAGGATGCGGTGCCTGAATTGAAGGCACAATATGAACGCGCTCTCGATCTGCACAAAATTCCAATTAGCTTACCAAGCGGTGAAACCATCACACTGTCACCTGGTAAGCATAATCAGCTTCACGCCGACATTGTTCACGAATTCTGTTCGCGCTTCATCGGTGCTGGCGGTCGATTGTTATACATTGGTGATACCGCTAGCAGTCGAAAAGAAGGCGGAAAGCTGATGTTCTTAGAAGCCGAATACCTGGAATCATTGGGTGTCCCCCCAATGTCACATGACAAATTGCCAGATATTGTAGTGTATGACGAAGACCGAGAATGGCTGTTTTTGATTGAAGCAGTTACCAGTCATGGCCCTATATCCCCAAAGCGTTGGGTTGAACTTGAAGAAGCCTTCAAAGATTGTAAGGTTGGTCTTGTTTATGTGACAGCGTTTCCAGACCGTGCTGAATTTCGCAAGAATGCGGCTGATATTGCATGGGAAACTGAAGTGTGGATTGCCGATAACCCAGACCATCTAGTTCACTTTAATGGTGAACGTTTCCTCGGCCCTCATGACAAAAGAAGCTAACAAGCGCTTGGACACGGAACGGAGACATACGCTATCAGTTATGATGCAAACATTATTGCCGTCCGGTGAAGCGCAAGCCATTAGACAGATAAATATTCAGTTACTTTCGCTTTGTGTTTCCATAACCGATGAGAGTTGGAGATCGCCCATAGTTCGAGAGATCTCAAATAGGTTCTATAGACCGTGAGAGGGAAGTGGGTTGCGGCGATCCAACCAAATTCGATCGCCGATCGATTCGCTTTTCGATCGCAACTACAACTTAATAATGCCTTGCTGAAGAGCATTGACTACAGCGCGAGTGCGATCGCTAGCACCGAGTTTGAGCGTGACATTGGTAACATGAAACTTGACAGTATTTTCAGAAATGTTTAGTTCGCCAGCAATATCTTTATTTTTTTTACCTTGAGCCATTAACGCCAACACCTGATTTTCTCGATCGCTCAGATCCGGTCGCTCCATTCGTGCCGCCAACTTAGTGCCAATTTCTGCTGGGATGTAGCGTTGCCCCCCGCTGACAGTCCGAATCACTTCTAAAATCTCCTGGCAGGGCGTATCTTTGAGTAGGTAAGCTTTGGCTCCAGCCCGCAGCCCTCGATAGATATCCTCATCTGTCTCATAGATCGAGAACATGATAATGGCGGCAGTGGAAAATTCAGCTCGGATGGTGTCGATCGCCTCTACGCCGCCGATTTCTGGCATCTTTAAATCCAGAATAGCGACATCGGGCTGATGAATGCGAAACTGTTCGATCGCCTGTTGGCCATTATTGACTTCGGCAACGACATTCATATCGGGCTGGTCATTTAAAATCGCGACTAAGCCTTGACGGACGATCGGGTGGTCGTCGGCAACCAGCAGTCGGATGGTTTTGGGAGATTCAGGCATATTCGATCGCGATAATTTTAGGGGGTTTCTGGATGGGCGAGAGTGACAGTAATGCTGGTACCTCGATCGATCTGGCTAACTAGGTGCCAGGTGGCTCCAATCCTGGCTGCCCGTTGCTGCATCCCCATCAAGCCAAATCCCGGCGAGGGAGATTGCGGCTCAAAGCCACAGCCATCATCGCGAATCGTCATTTGCAGATTTTGGGAACTGTAGTTGAGGCGAATTTGGATGGTTTGGGGTTGGGCATGGTGCAGAGCATTGGCGATCGATTCTTGGGCAATACGAAGCAAATTAAGTCCCAAATCGGGATGGAGACGGCGGGGGCTGCCATCGATCGCCAGATCGATGGGCACCGATTGTCTGGACATCGTTTGTTCGATAAATTTGGCGATCGTCCGAGCGGGATCTTCGTATTCGGATGTTTCCAAATATAGCGTCCAAACCGATCGGCGGGCTTCAGCCAAGCCATCTCGCGCTAGAGCTTGAGCCGTCAGCAAATGAGTCTGCGCTTTTTCTGGTTGAGTCGCGGCAAAGTAGTCGAACGCCTGTAACTGCATCGAAATTCCGCCAAAAGCTTGGGCGAGAGTATCGTGAATTTCCCGCGCCATCCGAGTGCGTTCTTGCAGCAATGCCGCTTGTTGGGCTTCTTCGGCAAAACGGGTCAGTTCAATGGCAAAGGTGAGCTGTTGGGCTAGGGCATGAGCCAGTTCGATAGTTTGCCCAGCAAAGGTGTGATAACTGGATAAGTAGATGGTCAAAGTGCCGATGTTCGTGTTGCCGACTTTGAGGGGAATGTCGAGAAATGGTGTCACATCTAACCCGACTTGTGCAGATGGGTCGCTCGATTTGAGAGTTTGCCCTTGGCAGTAGGTTAAATAGGAATAAGCCCGATCTTCTCGATCGGAATGCACCCAATATTCAATGCGTGGGGCATCTAATTGCTCGGCAATGAGTTTGAGGGTATATCCAATAAAGCGATCGAGATCCGGATCGGTGGCGAGGGTATCAAGAGATTGTTTAAGAGCTGTGTTTGCCTTGACCAATTCGGTAACGCTTTCGTGTGCAGCTTGTTCCTGCGCGCGCGCGATCGCTTCTGATTGTTTAATTTCTGCCAATTGTGTCAGTTGAATGGCCAGAGTCACCTGCTGTGCTAGCGCACACATTAGCTCGATTTGTCGATCGCTCAAATGGCGATCGCTGGGAAAATAAAGTATCAGCGAACTCGTAGCCTTTTCAGACCACATCAGCGCGATGTTAATCATTTTCCTGATGCCATGCTCCGTACACCAGGTTTCCAAATCAAAATTCAGCGGTGAGAAGAGCGCTAGTTCGATCGGATCGGTAGGGATATCTTCGATGACATAGTAACGCTGACGAGTTTGGAAATTTCCGTACCCAGCTAGTTCCGGTAGGATTGGGACACCTGTCACCAGACAATCATTGGGCAAATCGGCTGCTGTGAGAATTTGTCCGTTACGGCAAGCAAGCCTAAGATAGGCAATATCGCCCGGTTCTGGACTCTCCCAATACTGGATCAGTGGGGCATCAAACTGTTCGGAAAAGGCTTTGAGCACATAGTCCAAAAAGCGATTGAGGTCGGGTTCTGTTGCCAACAAATCCACGGTTTGCTTGAGCAAATGATTTGCCTTGGCCAATTCGGCAACGCGCACCTGTTCCGCTTGGAGGATGATTTTTTGCGTGCGATCGCGCTGGATCGCACTACCAATACAATCAGCGATCGATCGCAAAACGGCGACTTCTGCCGCACCGATCTCAATCGCTGCTCGACAATAATTCAAGCACAACACGCCCCACCACTGACCCTTGACCCGAATCGGCACAGAATAACTAGACTGGACTCGAACGGCGGCATAGAAACTACGTAAAGGTTCGACCCAATCTGCTAAGAGTCCGCCAAAACCATCCCCATGAAGATAATATCGTTCCAGAAATGCTTCGATTCCGGCTGAAGGGATGCGCCCAGTTTCCAGGCTATCCATCTGTCGAATAATGCCAGGTCTAGTCCACTCATAGATCGCGGTATGGTAGGTTGGCACGCTTGATGAGCGATCGGATAAAGGATCGAAGTTACCTTCTAGCACATTAATGCGATCGCATCCTGCACCTTCGACAATGATTTGCAGGGCAGTATCGATCGCTTCATCAAAGTTCTCCACCGTCAGTAAAACACTGGTTGCGTTGGCCGAGGCTTCCAAGAGCCGATTTCGCCTATGTAGTATTTGATAATCTGCTTCAAGCACGGCAGATAATTTTGGTGAGGAAGGCGATTTTTGATGCTCGGACATGGTTTCAACCTCGATCGCACTTGCCGTGCAGATAGTGTACCAGCATAATTTCCGATCGCAAACTGACGAACAGATTTTAACACCTCAGCTTGGCTGGTGTATCCCGATCGTGCCGATATTCCGCTGAAGTGCCCGTATTGATGGAGTCGATCGAACAGTCAATTTCAGATTGCACAAATTTCGCTGGATTGAGGTCATAATCCAACTTTGTGCAACGATTTTCACTATGTAGTTATCTTAAAAAATTCGATCGATAATTTTGTAAAACATAGAAAACTACCTAAATGGGTAGGTAAAAAACTACCGATTGGATAGCAAAAACATCATCTCTTGGTGTAGTAACGATTGGAAAGATTCTCTGTACAGTGGGTTGTATCCCAATTTGCTGGCTGCAATCGGATTCTGAGAAATTGCTGAAATTTAACTGAGGATACTTTTAGGATAAATTCAGGAAATCGAGCGGTTGAATTCAGAAATCTTTCAGAAGATAGCTTCAATATTAAGCTTAACAAACCAAAGCAGTTTGCCCATACTCACCAAATAGTTTAAGGGTTGGTACGGCGAATCGTATTCAAAATTTGATCGGGAGTTGTTGATGACCATCATGCAGAAAGTAGCAATCATTACTGGCAGTCACAAAGGGCTAGGCTATGCGATCGCTCGCCAGTTAGCACAGCACGAAAATATTCAGGTGGATTTTCATGCTCTAAATGTCACGATCGATGTCTCCTTGTGGAATGAGGTGAGCCGATGAACAAAATTTGTGCTTTGGTGGGTGTGGGGCCAGGGCTTGGCTTGGCTCTTGCTCGGCGGTTTGGACTAGAAGGATATCAAATGGCACTCTTAGCCCGTCGTCCAGAGGCGTTGACTGAATACACCAAAATCTTAAGTGATGCCGGAATTGTGGCAACTGGATTTGAGGTTGATGCGGCTGATTCTGCCTCAATCTCAGCGGCCTTTACCGAGGTTCAGCAGCAGATCGGTCATCCTGATGTTTTGATCTACAATGCAGCTCTGCTCAAACTAGATTCTGTGATGAGTCTGACTACTAAAGATTTAGTGCAAGACTTCAAGGTTAATGCTGCCGGAGCCATCAGCGCGATTCAACAGGTATTGCCTGGGATGCAGCAACAAAAAAGCGGCACGATTCTATTAACGGGCGGCGGCTTGGCACTCTATCCCAGTCCTCAATTAATTTCGCTCGGTATTGGTAAGGCGGCAATCCGGTATCTTGCTTTGGGTTTAGCAGAAGAATTGAAAGCAGACGGAATTCATCTGGCGACTGTGACAATTTGTGGAACCATCGCCCCAGACACGAAATTTGACCCCGATGCGATCGCCCAGGTGTATTGGCAATTGCACCAGCAGACTCCTGAAACTTGGCAAGTTGAATATGTCTATCAATGAGGTGAATCAGTGCAATTTTTGATCGTCGGACGTGTTAAAGCTGAAACCAAAATTGAACAGGTTTTACCCGTTGTCAAGCCAGAGGCGGCAAAAGTTTGGGAACTTTATGCCAGCGATCGTCTACGCTCGATTCACTACATTGCTGATAAGAGTGGTGCTGTATTGTTATGCGAGGCAAATAACGTTGAAGAAATCAACGCGATGATTGCTCAGTTACCGATGGCGCAAGCAGGTGTCATGCAATTTGAAGTTATTCCGTTACTTCCCTACACAGGTACCGCAGAGCTTTTCGCTCAATAATCATTTGTCCTCATCACCCCAAAAATTGCATGAGTCACCATTTTGATTCGCCAGAATCTCGGCAAGACAGCCGGATCAACATCTGCGACATTTATTTGTTCAATGCCGACGATCCCCAGAAGATTGTCGCGGTGATGACTATTAGCCCTTTAGCTGGGTTGCCTTCACCGTTTACAGGTCAACCCCAATGGGATACTTTTAGACCTGAAACAGCCTACGAATTTCGGTTTGATACCGATGGCGATGCAAAATCTGACGTTGTTTTCAGATTTGTTTTTCAGGGAGATGCTAACCCCCAATCTTGGTCTCTCACTTACCTCAGCGGCGAAGCAGCCCGCGATCATCACGCTACAGGGCAAGAGTTAGGGCAGGGGACTGTGAATGAGGTTGCGCCTATTGCCAATCTAGGACGGATCTGGACAGGGTTGGCAGGCGATCCTTTCTTCCTGGATGCGGTTGCTGCCCGTGTTTGTCTCGATAATGCCATCCAAAATAATGTCTGGGATGCCGAAAGTTTCAGCACTGGAGCCAGTACAACGGGAGCAACTAATGTTCTAGCGATCGTTGCTGAACTGCCCCTCGATCGCATCTCAAATACACCATTTAGTTTTTATGCAACGGTTGCAGCCAACGATCACGGACATTGGACGCAGGTGAATCGCTGTGGCAAGCCCAATTTTGCGGCAACGTTCAATGACAACCCGGAAGGATCATTACTCTATAACTCTACCGATCCAGACACAGACTATGACAACTTTGCTCAGCCTGTCATCAACTTAGTCACTCAAATTTGTCATGTCGCACAGAGCACTGACCGACCGGCAAATTATGGGCAGATGGTAGCAAACTGGTTATTTCCCGATGTTCTTCCTTTTAACCCACTGCTTCCAGCCAGTTTTGGGTTTGCCGGCATCAATGGGCGGAGACTACAAGATGATTTTGGCACAGTCGTTTACACGCTGTTCTTCAATACGTTACTTCAGAATAAAGTCCCGCCGCCGATCGATCTAAGGACTGAATTTCCCTATATTGCTCCAGCTAGACCTCTACCCACAGATTCATCTGTTGGTGTCCCTAGCCGACAAGAGGGATAAGTAACAGATATGGGTGGCTCGAATGCACCGTTTACAGCCGATCGAGGAGCCGAAACGGCTGTGTATCTAGCAAGTCTTCCAGAGGATGGCGCACAAGGTAAGTTCTTTGCTGAAATGAGAAGGTTTGGTGGACCGATATTGCTGTCTTGGTAATCAAGATTGCCCCTAATATCTCAATCCATGAAATGTTAAGAATACTGGAGGGACTATAGAGAATAAAACTAACGGAAAGATTGCGTCAAACGATTTAACGACCTGAATTAACCGGAGAGATTGTATGAAACTCATCATGTTTGGCCCAACTGGTACGATCGGCAGTCGAATTATCAATGAAGCCTTGCAGCGAGGGCATACATTGACGGCAATTACTCGCGATCCATCCCGCTTTTCTATCTCCCATAAAAACTTAACGGTGGTTGCGGGTAATGCGCTATGAAGTTGTCCGGCAGGCAGCCGATCCAGAAGCAACGCTAATGATGTTTCTGCAAAGCACCTATGAGGCGGCAGCAAATTTAGCCCATTGGGATCGAGGATTGCTAGAGAGATCGCCAGTCTCATCAATACAAAGGGAAAAAGAATGACAAAAGTTTTAATCGTGTATACCTCAAGCTTTGGTAACACCAAGCGAATGGCTGAAGCTATTACGAATGGAGCGCGTTCTGTTGAAGGCACAGAAGTTATCTGCAAAGAAGCATCTGAAGCGACAGCCGATGATGTGCGCGTCGCCGATGCGATCGTCATGGGTTCTCCCGTCCGTCATCGGACTGCTGATGCACGAGTCAAGAAGTTCATTGAGGAGGTCTGCGAGAAACTGTGGTTAACGGACGAAATGGTAGGTAAAGTTGGCGGTGTCTTTACCGTCGGCGGTGGCTACGGCGATTGTGGCGCAGGTTCCGAATTAGCTCAGTTGGGATTGTTAGGTGCTTTTGCGGCGGCAGGAATGATTCTCGTGACACTACCCAAAACAACACCAGGCTTCCAAGTGGCAGGAATGCATTGGGGGCCGCATGGTCGTTCTGGCGGCTCGCAAATGGAACCCGTTGGCATTACCGAAGAAATGATGCAAGCCGCTTGGCATCATGGCGCAAATGTTGCTCGTGTCGCTGCCGCATTGAGAGATCGGGACCTATTGGCAAAAGGTAATGTTTCTCCCTCACCGGAAATTTTAGCAATGTTTGCTTAGAAATTATTTAGGAGAAATATCCATGTCTGAATCGATCTCGACAGAACCTACGGTTTTCGATAAAAAGCCGATGGTCATATCCCTAGAAGCTGGCAATTACCACTGGTGTAGTTGCGGTTTGTCAGCCAATCAGCCCTTCTGCGATGGCGGGCACAAAGGTACAACCTTTACACCTGTAACCTTTGAACTCGCTGAACCTAAGCAGGTTGCTCTTTGCCTTTGCAAACATTCAGGTAATGCGCCTTTCTGCGACGGTGCCCACACGAAACTCTAGTTCCATCCTGTTGAAGTCTGGTATTAACCCGTAGAGAGCAACAATGAAAAACAAATTTACGATCGAAAATGCAGTGATGTTGTTGATCGACCATCAGCAAGGTACTATCAAACTCGCGCTTAACTTACCCCGTGAGGATATCGTGCAAAATACCCGCGCCTTGGCTCGCACGGCAGTAGAAACTGAAATGCCGCTTGTGTTGACCAGCAGCATGGAAGCTAATTTTCAAGGATTACTGCTCGACGATTTACAGAAAATCGCGCCAGTTGCCTACGAGAAACGAGTAAAACGTCCGGGCGTGGTGGACTGCTGGGAGTACGACGATTACAGAAATGCAGTCCTGGCAACAGGCAGAAAAAAATTGATTATGGCGGGTTTAACCAATGACGTTTGCATCGTCTTTCCTGCCATCAGTGCAGTCGAAGACGGCTTTGAAGTGCAGGTGGTAGTGGATGCCGGGGGTTCCCCCACGTCGATCGCGGATGAAACTGCCCTGAGAAGAATGGAAAAGCATGGTGTCACCCTGACTTCAACGAATCAAGTGATGGCAGAATTGGCTAATTCGTGGTCGGAAGGTACCGGACAGACGATTCAAACCATCATGTATGAAGAAATACTCGCCAAACTAATGTAATTGAGCAGGAGACCCAGCGGATGCAGGTACAAGTAGAACAACGTCGCGTCATTCAAATTATCCGAGCGGAGGTAATGAGCGATCGCCCAGAATTCCGCGCTTACAGTCTGGGGCGCCACAATCTGGGGGATGGTATCGATCCGTTTATCCAGTTGGATCATTTTTATATGCGGGCACCGATCTTCCCGCCCCATCCCCATGCCGGATTCTCTGCTGTTACTTACATGTTTGAGGATTCAGCAGGATCGTTTCAAAATCGGGATAGTTTAGGCGATCGCGCCCTCATTCATCCCGGCGATTTACACTGGACTCAAGCAGGTAGCGGACTAATGCACGAAGAAATTCCCAGTCCGCCAGGCACACTCTGTCATGGGGCACAAATCTTCGTCAATTTAGCGGCGAAGCACAAGTGGAGCCAGCCTGTTGCGCTGCATTTAGACTCAGCCTTGGTGCCGGAATATGTCAATCCCACAGGCGGTAAAGCGCGAGTGGTGGTTGGCTCTGCCTTTGGGTTGGAATCTCCCCTCCAGCCTTTGACTCCCGTGACATTGTTGGATGTAACGCTGCCACCGCTGGGAAAAATTATCCATACCCTGCCGCCTTCCCACCATGCCTTTGTGCATGTGATTCAGGGGAGCGGCGAGTTTGGGGCAGGGCGATCGCACTTAGAAGCCCTGGATGTCGCACTGCTTGAACAAGGAAGCGAAACTGCGATCGTACAAGCCAATGAGCTTGGCTTGCATTACCTCCTCGGAGCAGGCGAACCCCTGAACGAGCCAGTTGTTTCTCAAGGTCCCTTTGTGATGAACACAGATGAGGAGATCCAAAGAGCCATTGTCGCCTATCAAAGTGGTCACATGGGCCGCTTATAAAGCGTTTACAAGATTTAAGCATGACCCAATCCCCTTGTCCTTAATCACTCAAAAATTTAATCCGAACTAGAGCTGCTTTGATTGCCCAAGCTCGATCACAAGATCGATTATTTCCGTTTTATTTCAGTCAACCCCTATCTATCCTTGAGGACTAAAACCATGAAACTGGAAGGAAAAGTAGCGCTAGTGACAGGCAGTAGTCAAGGCATTGGACAGGCGATCGCCATTCGCTTAGCCCAGGAGGGCGCTAGCGTCGTGATTAACTACCGCTCCCACCCGGAAGGTGCGGAGGCCACGCTGGCCCAGGTAAAAGCCGCTGGGGGCAAATGTCACATGGTGGATGGATTCACGCTGCAAGGCGATACGGGCAACCTCGCCGATGTCCAGCGCCTGGTGTCAGAAAGCGTTGACCACTTTGGGCAGCTTGATATCTTGGTCAATAATGCGGGCATTGAGAAAAATGCCGATTTCTGGAATGTCACCGAAGCTGATTACGATGCGGTGATGAATGTGAATCTGAAGGGGATATTTTTTGCCATTCAAGCTTTTGTGCAGCATTGCATGGCCGTGTCGCATCCCGGTAAAGTAATCAACATTAGCTCGGTGCATGAGGAGTTGCCGTTTCCGCATTTTGCCGCGTACTGTGCTAGCAAAGGAGCCTTAAAAATGCTCACCCGCAATCTATCCGTAGAGTTAGCGCCGTTGGGGATCACGATTAATAATGTGGCGCCGGGGGCGATCGAAACGCCGATCAACACCAAACTCCTGAATGATCCCACCAAACTCAACGCCCTGCTGCAAAATATTCCCCTAAAGCGCTTGGGGCAACCGGCAGATGTGGCCGCCATGGTGGCTTTTTTGGCTTCTGCTGATGCTGATTATGTCACCGGCACGACGCTCTTTGTCGATGGCGGTCTGCTCTGGAATTATCAAGAACAGTAGAAACTGATACAAACTAAATTGGTCAATAGTTGGTTGATCTATGATAAGTCGGATTAGTTCCCATGTTATTTAGGGAGGTTAAAGTCGATGAACAATTTATCAGGTAAAGTCGCGATCGTGACCGGCTCTTCGCGGGGTATTGGCAGCATCATTGCCCAGGATTTGGCCAAAGCTGGGTGCAGCCTGATTGTTAACTACTCAGGGAGTGAAGCGGCTGCTAAAGCGGTGGTGGATCAGATTACAAGCGCTGGAGGGCAGGCGATCGCTGTGCGTGCCAATGTCGCCTCACCGAGCGATATGACGGCTCTGTTTGATGCGGCGATTACCCAGTATGGCAAGGTTGATATTTTAGTTAACAACGCGGGCATCAATATCTACAAATTAGTGAAAGATACGACGGAGGAAGATTTCGATCGGATTTTTCAAATCAATGTCAAAGGCGTTTTTCTCGGTCTAAAAGAGGCGGCCACGCGGCTAGAAGTGAATGGTCGCGCGATCAATTTTTCTTCGTCCGTGACTCGCCTAATGCTACCAACCTATGGCGTTTATTCCGCCACGAAAGCCGCCGTTGAGCAGTTAACGCGGGTCTTTGCCAAGGAGGTCGGCGCGCGGGGCATCACCGTGAATTCGATTTCGCCCGGGCCGACCAATACCGATCTATTTTTAGAAGGGAAAAGCGAAGAAACCATCCAGCGATTAGCCGCCATGTCGGCACTGGGCCGGATTGGTGAGCCAGTCGATATTTCTCGGGTGGTGCTGTTTTTGGCCAGTGAATCAGCGAGTTGGGTGACTGGCCAAAATCTAGGGGTAAATGGCGGTTTTGCCTAGTTGATACAATCCAAAAATTCTGTCGCACCAATGACTATGCCATACGTCAATATCCAGATTACCAAAGGGGCCACGAGGGAGCAGAAAGCTCAGCTCGTAGCCGAAGTGACTGATTCACTTGGGCGGATTCTGGGCAAGAAACCAGAGCATACGCATATCGTGATTCAAGAAATTGCCGAAGAAAATTGGGGGCTAGAAACTGTAACTTGATTCTTGGACAAATCTACCCATTGTTGCTCAATTGTGGGTAGCTTTTTCACTCGCAAGTTCTGCTAAGGTTGGAATA
>NZ_JAEQDE010000107.1:0-19527 GCF_020737865.1 Microcoleus sp. PH2017_35_SFW_U_B | reverse complement strand
TTTGAGGGACGGCTCCTTTGCTCTCTCTATCAATAGTGAGAGTATTGCTATCGCGTATGCCCTGTTTGTCCAGGGTTGTGCAGCGTAACACCGTCAGGGTTTATCAGAATTTAAAGCCGACTCGCAGAGGTTCCATTTGTTAAGATACTACTCTTGGCCATCGATGCTCTAACCTTCGGTTGTTTCTAGGCCGAATACTCGATCGAACACTTTAGTCACTTTATAGCCGGAATCTATGGATTCGAGCGGGTCTTTCCGCAATCGGTGGCGCAAACACAGAGTCATTACCTTGCGAATATCGTCCACAGTGACTTCTGTTCGGCATTCTAAGGCGGCGTAAGCTTTCGCGGCCCGATTTGTGACCAAATCGCCTCGTAGCCCGTCTACGTCCAATTCGGCGCAGACTTGGGAAATTTTTACTCGCAAATCGCGATCGAGATTTACGGATTTTAATCTTTCTTGGGCTTCCACCAATTTCTGCTGCATATCGTCTTGTTGGTGCTGATATTTGGCGAGAAACTCGGGCGGATCTTGGTCAAAACTCGATCGTTGTTCGACAATTTCTACTCTCAGATTAGGATCTTTTACAGTGCGAATTTCTGCGTGCATTCCAAATCTGTCAAGCAATTGCGGCCGCAATTCTCCTTCTTCTGGATTCCCGGAACCAATTAAAATAAACTTAGCTGGGTGGCGGATTGAAATCCCTTCTCTTTCAACTGTATTCCAACCGCTGGCGGCGGAGTCGAGCAAAACATCGACTAAGTGATCGTCGAGCAAATTGACTTCATCGACGTAAAGAATGCCGCGGTTAGCTTTAGCTAAAAGGCCTGGTTCAAAAGCTTTAACTCCTTCGGACAAAGCTTTCTCAATGTCGATCGTACCGCACACTCTGTCTTCGGTAGCGCCGAGTGGCAAGTCTACCATTTGTACTTTTTTGCGGGCGATCGGCATTGTACCGTGATGCAAAGTGCGATCGCGCACTTCATCGCTCATCAAATCTGGATCGGTGGGATGGCTGTTAAAAGGATCGTCAGCCACGACTTCAATTTCTGGCAGTAAATCTGTGAGGGCGCGGATTGTGGTAGATTTGCCTGTACCGCGATCGCCCATAATCATCACTCCGCCAATTTTGGGATCGATGACATTCAAAAGCAGCGCCAGTTTCATCTCTTCCTGGCCAACAATCGCAGTGAAGGGAAAAACAGCGCGGCGGGCTGGGGTAGCGGTAACGGTTGGCAGAGCGCCCGCATTTAGGTTATTGCTGACTTCGGCAGTAGGACTCACAATAAATTCTTTACTCTAATGACAGTCCTCTATTGTGACATACAGGGGTACATTAGTCGATCGAAGGTTGGCGATCGTCATGCCGAGTCGGTTTACAAAAGCTCATACACTCATATAATATCTTGTAAAGTCCGTCAAGAGTTATAATTATTGAGATATTTATCTATCTATTTCATTGGCAGATATTGGCTGAGTGATTCTATCTAATTAAAAGTTGAGTTCCTCTATGTTAATTGATTTTTCAGTCACTAACTTTAGGTCAATTAAAGAAGAGCAAACATTAAGTATGATTGCAGACTCTTCCAGCAGGAAGAATGAGAATACTTTTGTGCCGATCGAAGGCAATAAACTGCGATTGCTTAACTCGGCTGCGATCTATGGAGCCAATGCTTCTGGTAAATCAAATATTCTCAAGGCTTTACATAGACTTATTTCCTATATTCAGACTCTCAATATTGATGTCGATCATAAAATTCCTTATTACGAACCATTTAAGTTAGATGAATCGCGATTAAGCCAGCCTTCTATTTTTAAGCTGAGTTTTATTCTTGAAGGAATTATGTATGACTATCAAATTGCTTTTGATAGTCGAGAAGTTCATCACGAACAGCTAGATTTTTACCCTAAAAAAAGAAAGTCAAACTTATTCATTCGTACAAAAAATGAGGTCAAACGCGGTGATTATTTTCAAGACAAGCGCTCTTTTTCAAATAAAGCTTTAACTAAATATCCTTATTTATCAAAAGTCGCTCGTGAAGAACATGAACAAATGCAAAAAATCTATGAATACTTAAAAACCTATGCTTTTTTCCCAGCCTATGATAATCAAACAAAAAAATCATTAATACGTCATGTCAACCAATCATTACAAGGAGATGAAAAACTGAAAAAGAAATTAAGTAAGCTCATCCAAATTGCCGACACTCATATCGATAGAATTAATATTGAGGAAAAATCAATGACTTCTGAATTTGATGAAGAGATGCCAGAGGATATTAAAAATTTAATAATGAGTGATAAATATGAGGTATTTGCAGTTCACAAAACATTTAAAAATAATGTGTTTACTGGTGAAAGTGAATTTTCATTTTTTCATGAAGAATCAATAGGAACTATGACACTTTATACTATTGGCACTCTAATTTTATTTATTTTAAATGAAGGTCATATTCTAGTTATTGATGAATTAGATAATAGTTTACATCCCAAACTGTGTAAGTTTTTAATTAAGTTATTTCACCATCCGTCAACTAATCCCCGTAATGCCCAACTAATTTTTGCTAGCCATGAAACTACATTGCTCGATCGAGAATTGTTAAGAAAAGACCAAATATGGTTTACCGAAAAAAATAAATATGGTGAAACACAACTCTTTTCTGCCCAAGACTTTGACAAGGTAAAAGGTGATGAACCTTTTGACCAATGGTATATGCAAGGTAAATTTGGTGGTCAACCTAATATTAAAGAAGTTGAATTTATGTTTGGTGATGAATAAAAAAAGAGAGAATAAACGAAAACAGTTAAAGCAGTCGATCTACATAGTATGTGAAGGAACTAATACAGAACGAATTTACTTTGAGGAGATTGCTCAACAAGATGATGTGTTTGAGAAATATGCGGTCAAAGTTTATCCAAGTGAAGAAGACCAAATCAAAGCAGCAAAAAAAGAAGGTGAATCTATTAAAACAGATGCGATGAATCTGGTCAAACTCGCCAAACAAGAAATAAATAATTATGATGAAGTTTGGGCAGTTTTTGATAAAGATGGTTATACCAAACACGAACAAGCATTTTCAGAAGCCAAGAAACATGGTGTGAATCTTGCTTTTTCAAGTATTGCCTTTGAGCATTGGATTTTATTGCATTACGAACAGTATCGAACTGCTTTCCCTAAGTCCTAAAATGTTATTGATTACTTGGAACAATCAGATTATTTTACAGGCTATGCTAAAAAAGCAGATATTTTAATTTATTCTAGACTTAAAAGCCTGACTAAAACAGCTATTGAAAATTCAGCATGGTTACGGATGAAGATGGCACAAAATTTAGCTGCTTGCGATCATAAAATCTATGAATTAAATCCTTATACCACTGTAGACAAGTTAGTCATAAAGCTTTTAGATTTGAATCCTGTAACCTATGGAGTTATTAACGAAACACAGAAAATTAGCGATATTAGTATCACGGTTAATGCTGTTCAGCACAACTGTGGAATAATAAAGTTGAGTGTTAGTATTCTCAATGACAAAAACATTACCTATTTAGTTAACAATGACAGCGGTCACTTTTATATAAGAGATGAAGATCAAAATAAATTTCAACTTGCTCTTGATAATCCAATAATAATTGAACCAAGTTTAACTCAAGATATTATCTTAAAGTTTGAAATATTTTCCGCAACGGGGACTTTAAGATTTCATTTTAGTCCTAAGCCGAATGAAATACTAATTATTGCCCTTGACAATGTAACTGAACTGTAAAAAAACTATCACCCTGACAACAACTCGCTATCTCCCAGATAACCAACGCCTTTCTTGCGTCAGCCAAACTACCAAAAATTGTTCCGATGATAGCGCACGATCGCACTTACCTCCGATCGACTTTCAATTTTATAATCTTGGACGCAGGAGTGGTCAGAAACCGGATTTTTTCGAGAATACTCGATCGCAGTGCACAGACTCCGCCAAAAACCCGGTTTCTTTGGTAAATGCGTAAGTCTGTTTCTGCAAAACCCAAGCGCAACTAAGATTTGCGGCATTTACATGACAAATTTGGGCGGGCAGGATGCCCACCCCACAAGAGTTTGCAGCAAAGTTACCACCGATGTTAACTCAGGGTAGATGGTAGAAGAAGGGCGATCGCGCAACCCTAATGTAAACTAATGTAACGCTTTTCCGGATTTTGCATAAAAACCTCAAGTTCCCACAGATATATATTTGAGGGCATTTTCCAGCAACTATTTTTCAGGGGTACACATGGCTGAACTTAACATCGGGGCATTGACTGACAGCAAAACCTACACAGGTAGTGTTGACAGTAAAAATATTTTTGACCTTTATCCATTTAACATCAAAAATCCCGGAAGTTTGCAAGTTAAAGAAGGCAAAGTCGATTCTGGCTGGCTGGAGAAGGTTCAGGAGATAGATCGCATCTTCCCTGAGATTAATTATCGCATTTATCGATCGCTTGAAGTTACCCAAAACAGATGCAGACGGCGGTTGAAACCGCGTCTACACGAACAAAGTCTGCCTCCGCAGACTGAAGAAAATAACGTAATTTTAACCGCTAGGTCTTCTTATCTTTTTGTTCGTCTTTTCTTCCACAATAAACCCATTCCCGCCGCCACAAACGTACCAGCCACCGTCATCGGTTCCGGCACAGGTTCATACTCATAAGTTACACTAGCAGCAATATCCGCCGACACCTTACCGCCAAAACTACCTCTAGCAGGACTCCCCAGAATTTGAGTTAAACCAGTTGTCGCCACACCAGCAGTAAAAGTATCACCATCGCAGCCAGTTAAAGCACTCAAAAACTGCGGCAAATCATAACTTTTCGACACGCTACCAGAACCAAAACCGCTAACACTTCCCGTACCACCGCTAGCAATCTTCGTTTCCGGCGGACTAGCCAAAACACTCAAAGTCAAATTCGGGTCAGTTTTCAACAGCCGAATATTCACAGCAATATTAGCATTAGTTGCTGCCGTTCCCGTAAAATCTCCAGTCAAAGGAGTAATGCTGACACTATTATTAACAGTAGACTTAACCGTAACATAAGCCTTCAACAGAGTACCCAACAGCGAATTAAACTTCGGCAAAACCACATTCGTACTGCTATTTAACGGCTGCGAATCCAGATTCACAGTATAAGTTTGACTCAGAGTAGCAGCTTCTACGGAAAAACATTGACTAACAACCGCAAAACTCAAACTTCCGCCAACAATTCCCAACCTTTGACAAACATTCATATCAGTAAACCCCTAACTAAAAAAATCAACAACATTTTGTGGTACGGGCGTCTCGCCCGTGATTAATCTGCGGTTAAAAACTCCAAACCCGCAAAACCCAGTTTCCCAGCAAGGAGATTAAATAACTCAAAGCAAAAACAGTATAAATGATACTCAAAGGCGCATAAGCTGCCAAAACCAATCTATCACTTGATTCTGCCTCAATCTCCTCCCTCCGCAATAAATCCATATAAAAATCAAACGACTTTTGACGCAGATTGTTAATGCCAGTTCCTGCCACTAACAAATAATAACCATCAAATCGGTTGAGGGGATTCAAATTAATTGCTACAGTCAGCAAAGCCGCCACCATCAATAAATAACTAATTTGATGACAGACAGGATTCGACTGCGAAAACAGCCAAACCCAAACAGCAAACGCCCAAATTGTTACTTGAATCAAAACTCCCGCAGCCACGACTAAAACCCGCTGTTTTCGCTTGACTAAACTGTATTGGTCGCTAGTATCTGTATAACATCCAGGAATGAAACACATAAATAACAATCCAATTTCTTTAACAATACCGCCGTAATGTTTGAGCGTGAAAGCATGACCGAGTTCGTGCAAAGATATTACCAGGATTGTCAGCAACACAAATGTGATAATAGTCTCAATTTTTCCGGCTGTCCACAACTGCTGGTGCGAGACAACAACTTCCGCCGAGGAACCAAACCAAGCTGCTGCGGAAGATGCGATGAAAGCGCACAGGAAAAACCCAAACTCCCACGTCCAAATCCAGCGCAATTTGTCGATGTGCTGCGACAGCCAGACATCGGGATTGACTAGGGGAATTGTGAAAGATAGAAGATTGAATTTGGCTTTCGGGGCTTTTGTGCCTTCTAGCATTCCCGTTTGTGCTAAGCTTCTCAACAGATTTTGCACATCTTCTAAATCGATGTTGTATTCAGCGAGAGTGTTAGTTACGGGTTGTTTGCCTAGTTGCAAGATTACCTGTTTGTCAAAGTCGTCAACTTCCATGAAAGTCATGTCTTCGGGATTGCGAAGTATCCAATGACCGTCTGGATGAGCTATCCACTGCACCGCTGATTTGAGTTCCATAGCATATTGTTACTTTGGCTGACAAAGTGCGATCGACTAAATAAGAATTATGCCTTGGTAGGCTAAAAGATCGATCGCCCCTAGCGCCTGTTTTCAAATTTCCCCTTTCCCCGTTAAATTCAGATCCCCCTAAATCCCCCTTAAAAAGGGGGACTTTGAGGAGGACGGCTTTTGTTGTCCCTCTTTTTTTAGAGAGCAAAAGTGCGATCGCCCTAAATCTTGCTGAAAACATAAATTTTCCAAGCAATATGTGCCCTGTTTCAAAGAAGCAGGGAAACGGGAGAGTAGTTTTTGAAGAAGCTTTGGTGATATTTGCTAGGGCTTCAGACCTCATTCCAAATTTCACCTCTCGGTTCATATTATCAGAAATCATAAAAAAAGCAAGGGCAAATTCTAACTATTTTTGGAATGTAGCGCTGGCGGCCGGAAACCGGGTTTTTTATCGATTTTAAAGGCTGCGATTCCATATTTTCGTAAAAACCAGGTTTCGGAGTCAGTCCTAATTTAAGTTGGCAAAAAAACTTTACACAAACTTTACAATCGAAAGAGGGTTTTTGGTGTAGGATAACCGTGAAGAAGCAAGAAAAACCGAAAAATTAAGCATTGACAAAGTATGAGCTCAATCGCCAACGAGACCGTTAGCAAAGCGCGGCAGATGTGAAGCGATCGCCAATACGTAAAATTTGTTAACTTTGCGTAGTTTTTCAAACAAACAGAAATTTTCAGATTATTACTTACAGATTTTTGTCAAGTAACGATTTTGGTTGAATGCGGGAGGCATTCGATCGAGTTCGTGCGATCGAAATTCATATTAATCAAGGTGGAAAGATTATGGGTTGGCTAAATTTGGGTGGCAAAAAACGCAAAGAGGCTCAAGGTTTTGGGAATTCACCGAAACGCAAAGGCCGCAAAAAATCCCGCAGTCATGTGTTGGAAAGAATTGTAACTCCGAGTGCGGGTGTTGGGGGATGGCTGGATGATTTGAATCCGCTGCATCAGTTATTCGGTTCTTTGTCGCTACCTGATTTAGATTTACCGAATTTCTTGGCTGATAGCGGTGTTTGCCCGATCGCTCCTTCTGCGCCAACCAATAATTTACCACCGCTGATTGATTTTGACCCGCTGGGTTTGTACCATGATGGGATTGCGACTCAAACTCCTTACAATCCGGGCGGTGCGTTTGAGACTTTGCCGATTGCTTTAATTCCCGTCGATCCCCATTCGCCAAATCCTAACAATCCGAATGCAATCCGTCAATTGCTAAATTTTCCTTTGGCTAATCAGCCGTTGCTGGGAAGTATTGATACGGGTGTGAGTGCGGATAGTCCTTATTTGAATTACGGGAATATCAAGAAGGGCCGCGATTATGTCGGCGGGGATGATAATCCGTTGCTGAAAGCTGGGGAAGGTAGCGAGCACGGTACTTTTATGTTGGGGATTATTGATGCAATTAATAAGACTGCGCCGAAGTGGGTGGGAAGGGCGATCGATTCTGGGAGATGGGCGGATTCTTTGGTAGAGTTTGTGGATGCTGCGAAGGCTTCGGGACAGAAAAATGCGATCGCCAATCTCAGTTTGGATTTGACTCAGAAGAATGCTGACGGAAGTGTGACAACGCGCTATGAGTTGACGACCGCAGAAAGAAGTGCGATCGAATATGCGCGGCAAAATGGCGTAATGCTGGTAGTGGCGGCGGGTAACGACGGCGGTGTGATGTCGGTTTTGGGTCAAGCTTCTCAGGAGTTTGACAATATTTTTACGGTTGGGGCTGGGGATATTAACGGGCGATCGATCTATTCTAGTTATGGCCGCGGTTTGGATATTGTGGCGGATGGTGGCACGACTGAACACCCCGGTTTATCGACTGTCGGAAATGATTTGGGGACGATGGCGGGGACTTCGGTGGCGACTGCTAAAGTTGCGGGGGCGGCTTCTTTGGTTTGGGCGGCAAATCCTGCTTTGAACTATCGCCAAGTGATGGAGATTTTGAAGTCTACGGCGAGGGATTTGGGGCCGGTTGGATGGGATGATGAGACGGGTTTTGGATTTTTGAATACGTTGGCGGCGGTGGATTTGGCGAAGAAAACGCAGCCGGAAGTGTACGAAATTCCGGCAACAGTCGTTCCTGATACTTGGAGTGGTGAAGGAAAGGTAACGCCTAGTGAAAGGGCAGTTAATTTCAACGGAAGAATCAATAATGTTGGTGATGTCAAGGTGACTGGGTGGTTGAGAATACGTTCTCAGCCTAATACTAGCTCGGCGGAAGTTGCCAAAATAACTCCTGGTACTCAACTAGAATTCTTAGATGGGCCCGTTCAAGGTGGAATGGTTACGGATACAAGCGGACTTGGTAGCAGTAACACTTGGTATCGTCTGGCTAATGGTAGCGGGTATATGTCGGCTTTGTACATTCAGAATGTTGGCTCAATACCAGCACCAACTCCGACACCAGCTCCCAAGCCTACGCCAACTCCGACACCAGCACCGGCTCCCAAACCAACACCAGCTCCGACACCTGCACCGGCTCCCAAGCCTACGCCAACTCCGACACCAGCTCCCAAGCCTACACCAACTCCCACACCAGCACCAGCTCCCAAACCAACACCAACTCCTACACCAGCACCGGTTCCCAAACCTATCCCGCAAGTTCCGATTAACTCTAATTCAGCTAACTATCGGAATGGGGCGGTTAATCCTTTTGCCTACCGCTGGCAGGGGCAATGCACTTGGTATGCCTATGGACGGATGCTGGAAACAGGATTGTTACCCCCAGATGTCAAGAAAAATGCTTTGTTCCTGGGTAATGCTGGGCTGTGGAAGAACGATGCTTTGAAGGTAGGTTTGCCTGTTACTTCTACACCAACTGCTGGGGCGCGGGGTTTAGTGGTTTGGCCGCCTAATACTAAAGGGGCTGGAAGTGTGGGTCACGTTGCCTTTTTGGAAGAGGTTTATCCCGATGGACGGGTTCGGATTACTGAGGCAAATTGGCCGACAGGTAGTGGAATTAAGGAACGAATTCTGACGCCGGCTCAATATGCTGGAGTGTCGTTTGTCCGACTAGAAAATGCTCAGACTAATTCCTATAATGCACCTCCGGCAAAGCCTGGACAGCAGCGGCAGTATGTTGTGCGTAGTGGTGATACGTTATCGGCGATCGCTCAGCGAGAACTGGGGAATGCTAACCGTTGGACGGAAATTAAGAAAGCTGATGGTAGTACATTTACCGCAGCGGAAGCACAATCGATCAAACCAGGTCAGTCGATTTATTTGCCTGTGAGTTATCAACCTGGGCCTGGTGTTTCCGTTACTCCAAAACCATCCTCTACGCCGATAGCAAATTCAGAAGTCTATGTTTACCCAGAAAGTTTTGTTGGCCCAGTTCCTCTAGGAAGCATTCGTGTTAAATCTGACCATCATCTAATTCTGGCTGGGGTCAAACGCTTGTATGAGGATAAAAAAAGGTATGGAGCTAACTTTCCCGTGGACTACTATGACCAAATCTGCCGTTATCTGTTCCAACTTGCATTAAATAAAAATGGTGGCAATAAGTTAAAAGCTTTTGAAGATTTGAGAGATATCTCCGATGGAAAGTTTGGATGGGACTTTCAAAATCACTACACCAAGCTTGTTGGCACAGACAAGAAAAATGGTTGGGATAAAGTCAGACACTTTGCTCACAGTGCTTATCACCGCTACACAAAAGGTCATCCAGCAGCAGCTATCATAACTCGTGCTAAAGAGTTTAACGATCTGGTTGAATCATGGTTTGGTCAAGATCCTGAAGGTTGGAGTGATGATGACATGGTTGCTAACTATAAAGGAATCAATTTTGCCGCAGAACACGGTTGATTAATTTTCCTTAGATTGAGATCCGATTGCTGTTTGGTGTTTATGGACTAAAAGGGCGAGCGCACTTTCTCCCCCGCCTGAAAAGTGCACTCGTCCCTTTGGAATAAGTCAAAAAGTGCGATGCTTGCGATTGCAGATGACCGATCGTCCTTTCCTTCTCTTTCTCAAAAAAGGGCGATCTATCTCCTCAACTCAACGTCGGCCCGATCGCCCTTTTGGTTACGAATATTTTTGCAGGGAAGAGCGATCGCCCTTCATCTATACCAGATGCCAAACGTGCGATCGCCCTTTTGGAATAAGTCAAAACGTGCGATCGCTTGTTTGGGATGGAGAGGGCGATCGTTGGCAATCTCTACCAATTAATTACAGTTAAACTTGTTACCTTTGCAAACTCTCGATCGGCTGTCACCAAAGTTGCTGAATTTTGGATTGCCATTGCTGCAATAACCGCATCCGGCAGTTTCAAGCGATGTTGCTGGCGAATTTCAATGATTTTCAGAGAGCAAAATAGCATCCATAGCCCCTAAACCCAGAACCTCCACTCGTTGCAGAAACTGCTCAAAAATCTGACGATCGTCTTTAGTCAGCCCAGGAAATACCAGAAACTCAATTTGGCTAATTACTGAAACTCCCAGCCAATCGGCATCTTTAAGTAATTCAATGAGTTGAATATTCCCTTGAAGCAAAGCAACGATCGCATTCGTATCCAACACATAGCGATTACCACTCATCGCGTAGATTCCTCTGCATTGTTACTGCATCTCCCTGCCAAGTTAATCGCCCTACCAAATCAGAGAAATCATAGCTGGGTTTCTGCTTACCCTCTGACGAAACCGGATTCAAAACAACTAAAATTTCCCGTTCTTTTAGCAATCGTAATCCAGCCAGAATCACTTCAGAAGCAGATGAGTACCTACCGTTTTTGACTGTTGATTGAACAAACTGCTCTAGTTCAGGAGTTAAGGATATATTCATGATGTTGAGTCACCTATTTGAGTCAACTACTACCCTCCATAATAACAAAAATTATCCAATTTTGTTATTTAACATTTTTGGCTGCGGGAAGATGGCGCGATCGCCCTTCATCTATACCAGATGCCAAACCAGCGATCGCCCTTTTGGAAGGAGTCAAAACGTGCGATCGCTCTTTCCAGCCCAAAATGGCGATCGCACAACACAACATAGTCAAACAGTATTTTAAGCAGAGGGAACGCTTGACAATAGAGAATTACTGCTGAATAATTTCAACAATCTTAGCGATCGCCTCGTTTAACTTTTCAGTTTTAAGCTGACCGGCTTTATAAAGTATAATTCCTCGATCTGCGGTAAACAAGCGATTAGGTCTAATGTTGCTAATTTGGTTAAGTCCGCCCTCGCTAAAATCACTACTTTCAAGAGTGATAGCATAGCGATCGGCGATCTTTTGGCTAGTAATCTGACAAAGAATTATATCGTCTCCTGCCAAAGTTGCGATTACTAGAGCCGGTCGGCGCTTGGCTTGTGTTAAATCTGAAAATGGGAATGGAACAACTACTACATCACCTTTTACAAATTCTGCCATGCTTCATCCTCTTCTAACTTTAACCAGTCTTTTTCCAAAGAAGATTCACTGAGCAGGCTTGCTTCTAACTTATCTTTATTGTATTTTAATTTGAGGAATTGCAGGAAATTCCAAACTTCTTCTAATATAAATTCTGGAATATTCTCTACTTCCTTAAGGAGTAATTCTTTAGCGTTCATCTCATTTACCTAGAAAAATATACTAATTGAGGTCATGCGTAACTCCTATCTATTATAGCATCCTTGAGATTAGCAGCTCATCGCGCAGATTCCTCTGCCTCCTCTGGCTCAACATCAGCAACTTTAGCCAATTATAGCAGGATCGCCTTGCTTGTAAGCGCAGATAAGCGATCGCCCTTTTGGAATAAGTCAAAAAGTGCGATTCCCTACGGGATAGCTTCGCACGCGCTTACTTCAACTCATTCTATTCTTCTACATTCTCAAATTCATCCATTTGCAATGTATACTGCAATGCCACCTGTAATCTTGATACATAATCTGCTGAAAGAGTGCCCATTTTTTTGATTAATCGCTCTCGATCTATCGCTACTATTTGATAGCAAAGCACGACTGAATCTTGTGGTAAACCACCTTCACCAGTCGGCAAAATAATTGTCCCTGGTATTTTAGCACGTCGCAGATTACTTGTTACCGGAATGACGACTACTGTTGTAGTAAAGCGGTCTAATGTATCTCGCTGTACAATAATGACTGGTCTAATTCCTGCTTGTTCTGACCCTCTCGAAGGATTCAAATCGGCTAAATAAACATCTCCTAGCATCAGATTTGATCCTGTTGCTGAAGTCTCAGCATATAATCACTTAAGGCAACTTCTGCCAACTCTAAATCTTCTGCCGCAAACTCAGATTTTAGTACCGCAGCTTCCTCATCAGAAATGGCATCCCACTCTCGAAATAATTGCCTTTTTTTAGCAAATTTTTGATTTTGTTGAGTAGCTTGCTGTTTCTGGGCTAGATATTTCCCGATCGCCCGATCGAGTTCCTGTAACTCTAAAATTTCCAGCATTTCAAGCTGATTGACAATTTGGTTGAGGATTGCCTGTGACATCGGTTTTCACTTTTTGTGCTTGCCTACTTTGTCTATTATACAACTATTACCGTCAGTCGATTGGCGATCGCCCTTTTGGAATTAGTCAAAACGTGCGATCGCTCTTTACCCCTTTTTCTCAACCAAGGGATCTCGCCCTTTACCTCAAGCAATTGCAAAATCAGTCAACTTCCGGTCTTCATAATGGTAAAAAGCCAGCACAATATCTTTTTGAAAAACCCCTCGATCCAGCAAATCCTGAGTCACCCCCTCCTCAGTTTCATCTCGTTCAATCCAGAGTTTGCCCTCGAAAATTCGCAGATGCACGATAGTGCTGTGAACTCGCCGATCGCCATTCCATCCAAAACTAACCAGCAAATAATGGTCGCGATCGCTATCATAAACCGCCGACATATCGCTCTGCCCGAAACTAGGTTTATATCGGGCATATTCGTCGATTACTTCTCGCGCAATCGATCGATACTGAGTCAACTTTTCCATAGTACAATCTCCTCTAAGTCGGGATTGAAAACAATCAAAGGGAATTGTCGTTCTTTAACAAATTACTGAATCGACGGACGCTGAAAAAAGTTTTCATACGTGCGTTTCGGAATGGCAAGATATAGAGTACGATCGGGCTCCAGCCGTGCCATAAAACTCGAATATAGATAGTATTGTCCAACGGCTCGTTCGAGATCGGTCACTGGGGAAGGACTGATAAATACCTTCACCTCAACAGCAATTTTTCGCTCACTCCTCTCGGCGGCAATTAATTTTTCGGCTCCTAGATCCGCGTAAACAGTCAAGTCTTCAAATCTAATAGTGAAAGGATCGTGAGTAATTGTCCAGCCGTCTTTAATGAGAGCGGCTTTAACGACATTATGGTAGATATCTGTGGCATAAACTAGCTCAAAACACCCCTCTAATCTAGTATACACTGGTGCAATAGTGCAATACAAACTGAATATCTCGCCATTGCCCTTTATTTCGGAAGCGGAAATAAAAGGCGATCGCCCTTTTGGAATAAGTCAAAAAGTGCGATCGCTTTTTGCCTATTTTTGGCTATATGGAAAGGGCGATCGGTCTTGTGGATGGAGAGGGGCGATCGCTATGAGTGGGATGGAAAGGTCGATCGCTTTTCTCGACCGAGGAATCTCGCTTTTTGGTTCGAGGAGGGGCGATCATTTTTCTAAGGAATGGAGCAAATTAATCGTAGAAAAACGGGTCAAAGCCTGTGTCCCTAGAACGTCAAAATATGATAAACTTAGTAAAAGCACTCGCCTTCAAGATATCCAAGCCATGAAGCTTATTTCTTTGTCAGCACATTTTGATGGGCAATCTATTCAGCTAGATGAACCCTATAAGCTTGAACCAAACATAAAACTAATTGTCACAGTCCTCCCGGAACAATTAGCAGAACGCGAAGCCTGGTTGTGGTTGTCAAGGCATCAACTAAACAATGCTTACAGTCAGGACGATGATTACCCGAGCAATGCAATTAAAACACTAAATCCTGACTATGCAGGAAGCTGATGTTGTTCTCACCCCAATACCCCAAGCTGACGGGACAACTAAAAATCGTCCAGCCATCCTTCTGAGGGAACTCCCACCTTATAGAGATTTTTTAGTGTGTGGTGTTAGTACCCAACTAAATCAACAGGTTCCAGGTTTTGACGATATTATTTCCCCCTCTGACTCAGACTTTGCTGCCAGCGGTTTACGGTCTCAATCCTTGATTCGGTTAGGTTTCCTTGCTGTATTACCTCGCAATCAAATTATCGGTTCTATTGGAGCTATTTCCTCAGAGCGACATCAACGCTTACTAAAAACTCTGAGTGATTATCTTGTGAATTAGAGAGCAGGGCGATCGCCCTTTTTTTCATGGAAAGGTCGATCGCCCTTTTTTTCATCGAAAGGTCGATCGCCCTCGATCGCTTTTTCACGGGCGAAGGGCGAGATCCTTTTTGATATAAGCAATCGCCCTGACAACAACTCGCTATCTCCCAGACAAAGAACGTGCAAACTCTAAAACTTCTATCTGACGTTCGTCTGACAAACGTCCAACCATCGCAGCTAATAGCTCAGATACAGACAACCAATGCCTTTCTTTCGACTTCCAAACAACTAAAAACTGCTCCGTAGACAGAGTACATAAAGCTATCATTTCGCCAGAGCAATCGCTAAATTCTACTTCGTAATTTCCATCATCATAACAATCTACAATTGCCCCTCTAACACCTAGGTGTAAATTAGATTCAGGCAATGTTACTAACAATTCGACTGCATCAAATAATTCTGGCACGATCGTGCTTACCTCCGAACGAATAGTGTTAAATGGGGTACATCTGGTTTTTGAAGAGGGCGAAGCATGACCGCATATAAGTTATTAGTTATTATCTCATATTTACGGAGGTCATGCTTCGCCCCTACGGATATATTCGCTTGCATTGAGATACACCCGTTAAATGACTAATGACTGCTGACTAATGACTAATAACTAACAACTACCACTGCGGCTCCGAAGCCATTAAAGCAGTAGCTTCATCGCTGGGTAAGGGCTTAGCAAAAAAATAACCTTGGCCGTATTCGCAGCCGATCGCCCTTAACCTAGCTAATTGCGCCGCCGTCTCCACACCCTCAGCAATCACATCCATTCCCAAAGCGTGGGCCAGGGTGACTATTGTTCGGACGATCGCCACATTCTCTCCCTCACCCAACTCCATCAGCCCGACAAACGACTTATCAACCTTCAAAGTATCCGTAGGAAACCGACTCAAATAACTCAACGACGAATAACCAGTGCCAAAATCATCAATTCCCAATTTGACATTTAAGGCTTTCATCTGCTTCAAAACCCCGATCGCCGATTCGACATCATCCATCACCACACTCTCAGTAATCTCCAACTTCAAACTCTCGGCACTCAAACCCGTTTCTGCCAAAATAGCCTGAATGCGATCGACCAAATCCGGCTGAGCAAACTGCTTCCCAGATAAATTTACACTCATAATCAAAGGGCGATCGAAATTAAACATTTCCTCCCACAGCCGCAACTGCCGGCAAGCTTCCTCCAGCACCCACTCACCAAGCTGCACAATTGCCCCCGTTTCCTCAGCCACCGGAATAAACTTGACCGGCGAAATCAAGCCCCGCTGGGGGTGCTGCCAGCGCACCAAAGCCTCAAACCCAATAATCCTCCCGCTAGCCAAAGACACAAAGGGCTGGTAGTGCAGCAAAAACTCCCGACGCTTCAGGGCCATCCGTAAATCTGTTTCCAACCGCAACCTCTCCAACGCCAAATCGTGCATCGAAGCATTAAACACCTGATACCTTCCCGTTCCCAAAGCCTTCGCCCGGTACATCGCCGTGTGGGCGTCTCGCAGCAAGTGTTCCGGCTGTTCCCGGGTGGTAGTAGTTGGTTCGCCTCCCACCGCAATTCCGATACTCGCCGTGACAAACACCTCCTGCCCTCTCACGTCAAAAGGCACAATTAAAGCTTGGTGAATGCGATCGGTCAAATCGATCGCATTCCCCAGATCGACATTCCTCGCCAAAATCGCAAAATCGTCACCCCCCACCCGCGCCACAGTATCCGCGCGAGCAATACTTGCCCTCAGCCTCCGCACCACGGCCATCAACAGTTCGTCCCCTACCAAATGACCTAGAGAATCATTAATTACCTTAAATCGGTCTAAATCAATAAACAGCACTGCAAACAGATAGCTGTGGTGGCCTTTATTGTGGGCGATCGCCCGCCCCAAACATTCCACAAACAAATCCCGGTTCGGCAAACCCGTCAGACAGTCGTGAAAAGCATCGTAAAGCTTCCTGTAAGCGCTGACGCCCACACCAGTCACCACCAAACCCAAAGCCGGCGACACCAGCGGCACCCACCCACCCTCAATAAAAATCGCAAAACTAATTCCCAACAGCCCCATCAACAGCGCACCCCCAACCAATGCTGCCCTCGCCGGGTGCACAATCCGCCAAGCCACAACCCCGCCAAGCACAGCCCAAGAAGCGTTCCACAAAATTTCCGCCCATTGCGGCCAGATCCAAAACAGCGATCGCCCCTCCAAAACGGCACTCAATATTTGGCTGAGCATTTGGGCGTGCAGGATCACCCCCGGCATTTTCGGAGTTTGTTTTTGAACCGGACTGTAGGGCGTCAGAAACACGTCTCTGGTACTAGGTGCTGTCGTTCCGATCAGCACAATTTTGTCCTTTATCCAGGTTGGGTCAATTTCCCCCTTCAATACCTGCGACATACTGACTTGTCGCGCTACATTATTGGCAGAACGGTATTTGAGCAGAATTTGGTAGCCTCTGGCATCAAGATTTGCATAGCCGCCGCTGTCAGATTTTAAAGGCACAAATTCTGCTTTGCCCCAGTTGATTTGGTGGGGATGGACAGGGCTATCTGTGGGCTGCACGCTGTTTTTGAGATACAGCAAAGCCAGTTGCAGAGAAAACGACGAAACAGTAGTCTTGTTTGCTTGCGAGACTGAGAGTAAATGGCGGCGCACCACGCCGTCAGCGTCGAGCACGAAGTCGTTAAAACCGATTCGATCGCGCGGTATTCCTTGGGGCGCCGGGACTCCCGGACTTTCTGCATCGCTCATTTTGGCGATCGCCACTACATTCGGTGCTTTCAGCTTGACCAGCAATTCTTCGTGTCCCGGTGGTTGCGGCAAATCTCGGTACAAGTCCAAACCGATGACTTTTGGCTGGTACTTTTGCAATTTTGTCAAGGTTTGGGCGATCGCACCGTCGGAAACCGGAAATCTCCCCAAAGCTTGAATATCTGCCTCGGAAATTCCCACTATCAGCAGCCTCGGATCCCTGCCCGCATCGGGCTGCAAGCGTACTAACGAGTCAAAACTGCCCAATTCCCAGCTTTGCAGCCATCCCAACCGTTGAACTCCCAGATTCAGCAGCGTTACAGTAGCACCCGCCAGCATTGCAGGCAAAATTCTGACCCGGCGGCCTGGAGAACTCAGATCGAGGCCAGTGGCGACAGACAGTACAGAACGAAGATTTCGAGAGAATTTGGGAGTCACAGAAAAAATATATGGGTGCAAATTCGCTTCGCACAAGTCTGTTCCACAGAATTGAGCTTATTATGAGATTGAGTGTAATTTTTTCAGAAATTGTGCCGAAACCGAGTTTATTTAAGTTAATTACTCGATTTTGCCAAGTATTTCGGGAGGGGAAACCGGGTTGTTGAAGATTTGCCGACAAGTCCTGTTTTTTATTCCCCTGTTTCCCTAAATTCCCACAAGCGTTAAAATTTAGTCGATCGAAGTTTCAGGATATTTTTGAGATTATGGCGAATCAACTTCCGATTCCGGTGATTGTTAACGGTGCTGGTGGCAAGATGGGCCGCGAAGTAATTAAGGCGATCGCAAATGCTGATGACATGACTTTATTTGGGGCTGTAGACCGTTCTCCTGAGTGCCTCAACGCCGATGCGGGGGAATTAGCCGGATGCGGCCCGTTAGAAGTTCCGGTAACAGACGACTTGCAAGGAATGCTGGTATTAGCATCTCAGGAAAAGCAATTAGGCGTGATGGTAGATTTTACGCACCCTTCGTCTGTTTATGAAAATGTGCGATCGGCTATAGCTTATGGTATACGGCCAGTAGTTGGGACTACAGGATTGAGCAGCAAGCAAATTGATAAGTTAGGTGAATTCGCTGACAAAGCCAGCATCGGCTGTTTGATTATACCCAATTTCTCGATCGGCATGGTTTTGCTACAACAAGCAGCCGTCACCGCATCTCAGTATTTTGAACACGTAGAAATTATCGAGCTGCACCACAATCAAAAAGCCGACGCTCCCAGTGGCACGGCGATTCAAACTGCTCAAATGCTAGCAGAATTGGGAAAAACTTTCAATGTGCCCGAAGTTGAGGAAACTGAAAAAATAGCGGGAGCTCGTGGTTCGGTGGCCGATGAAGGGATTCGGATTCACAGCATCCGTTTGCCCGGTTTAATTGCCCATCAAGAGGTAATTTTTGGTGGGCCAGGTCAAGTTTATACTTTACGACACGATACGAGCGATCGGGCTTGTTATATGCCGGGAGTTTTGTTATCGGTGCGAAAAGTGCTGGAATTGCGATCGCTCGTTTACGGATTGGAAAAAATACTCTAGGGAATAGGGAATGGGGGATTGGGAATTGGGGATTGGTAATAGAGGGGTGTAGATATGGCAAGACCTGATTTTGAGGATTTGGATGTTTACAAATTGGCTGAAAAGCTAGCAAATGAGGTTTGGTTTATTGTCAAACAATGGGATTATTTCACGAAAGATACTATGGGCAACCAAATTGTACGAGCCGCCGATAGTGTTTGTGCTAATATCGCAGAAGGACGCGGCAGGTACAATCATCAAGACAATCGGCGTTTTGTTAAAATTGCCAGAGGCTCTTTGTATGAAACAATCAGTTGGTTGAGATTGGCATATGCCCGAAAGTTGTTAGCAGATGAACAAGTCATAAAAATTCAACCAATAATCGATGAATTGCCACCAAAACTCAATGCTTATCTAAACTCAATTGGTGGTAAAAAAGATCGAATAAGTGATGAAAAAATTGAGATAGATCGCCAATAAAAAATCTCCCCATTCCCCATTCCCCATTCCCCATTCCCCATTCCCCATTCCCCATTCCCCATTCCCCATTCCCCATTCCCCATTCCCCATTCCCCATTCCCCATT